>JBEAZU010000072.1:0-17529 GCA_041169945.1 Bacteroidota bacterium | reverse complement strand
TAAATTAGCGAAATGACTTCTATCTAAACGAACCTGTAAAACTTCGTAACTAGAATCTCTTAAATCAATAAATACTAAATCACCGTGATCTCGTAAACTAGCCACCCAACCTGATAAAGTTACTTCTTGATTTATAAACTCTTGATTTATTTGAGAAATTTTATGTGAACGGTAACTGTCTTTAATAATGATAGGAATTTGAGGCAATTCATCATCTTCATTTTTATTTAAAGATCCATCAGATTTAACTTTAACAGTTTTTGAATCATTTGATAATTTATCAGCCATATCAGCCGCAGCTAATTGTGCAATAATCAGCTCACGAATCACTTTACCGTTAGCACCTTTTCCTAATTCCTTGGTAATTTTACCAACCAACACACCTGCTTTCCCTTGGTTACCCGCCTTGATTTCAGCTGCAACTTCTGCATTTTCTGCAATCGCTTTATCAATCGCCGATTGTATCGTCTCATCAGAAATAGAGTTTTCATTAAAGAAGCTATTGTAATCAAAAGCAGAATTTTCAATGATTTGTTTCAAGGCTTGTTGTAACAAAATAACCGTTATTTTTTCTGCTTTGTATAAAGTAAACATGTCCGCCAATTGCTGCGTGCTTACTTTGGTATAGTCTTCTACTTTTAAGTTGTTGGCCAATGCTTTGGCTACAAAAGCAGGATCATTCATTTGTTCATTGATCCCTAAAAATACCTTAGAACGAACAGCATCAGCCGTAAAGAATTTCGCATCTTGTGGCAAAATACCACTTTCAATCAAAGTGGTTTCAATAGAGAATGGCAACAAACGGGTATCCACCGAAATGCTTTCTACTTCTTTTTTGATGGAGATAAATGGAATATCCGGTTCCAAAGCAAAACGATAATCGGCGGCGAATTCTTTTTTACGCATCACCTTGGTGCGTTTCAATTCCTCGTCCCAAAGTACAGTCGTTTGGTCTGGTCTGAAGGATTTGTTGTGCTCGTTGTAATAAGCAAACTGTCCGCTTACTTCTTCTTCTAAAGCTTCAACAATAAACTTAAACGAATTCAGGTTTTTGATTTCCGTTCTGGCATTCAAATCCGAAGTCCCTTTTTTTCTTAAAGAAACAGAAACGTCAGACTTAAATTCTCCTTTTTCAAGGTTAGCTTCAGAGATGCCTAAGTTTTGAACAATACGTTGTAAATATTGCGCATAAGTAGAGGCATCTTTCAAGTGATGCATGCATGGTTTGGTCACCACCTCAATCAATGGCACGCCCGACTTGTTAAAATCTACCAAGGTCTGGGTTTTCTCGTGCATCAATTTGGCCGCATCTTCTTCCAAATGCACCTGTTCTAATTGTACCGAAAATTGGGTACCATTGTCACGGTAACAAAATACCTCCCCATCAGGAATGATCGGTTTTTGGAATTGTGTTAACTGGAAGTTTTTAGGTTGGTCAGGATATTCATAATGCTTTCTATCCCAGCAAATCACCTCATTTTTCATAGAAGAGTTTACCGCCTTTCCAAAATAAATGGCTTTTCGAATCGCCTCTTTGTTGATGGCAGGCAAGACCCCCATTTGTCCTGTACACACGGAACAAATATTAGTATTGGCTGAAGTAGCTTCTTCATTGGCACAGGAACAAAAAAGTTTTGTTTTGGTATTTAATCGGATGTGAGTTTCGAGTCCAATAACTACTTCTAGGCCTTCATTTTCTAAAGCTTCCGATAATTGATCTATATCCATTAAAGTATTTCGTTTTTTAATATCTTAATTTCTTTATTTAAGTATTACCATTCACTGAAAAGCAATATTTAATTGTAACTATTAAACTTTATTACAGCTTCTTGTTTTAAAGGTGGGAGGTAATTTTTTATAATTACCCAAACTATTGATGCATCTATTGAGTCATAAGCATGAATTAGTCTATTTCGAAACCCAACTATTTTTCTTGCATTTTCAAGCTTTTCATCAGATTCAATATTGTCATATTTATTGACTGCTTCACCTACAATACTTAATTGCCGTTCAACTGCACTTTGTGTTTTTAAATCAAATGAATAGTTACTAAAGCTATTAATGTCTTGAGTAAACTCATCAATCAATTCAATTGCTTGAATTATATCAGACAAATATTTGGCCCCTTTTTCCGTCATAAATAAGAATCTTAGTAGCGTCTATATTTTTTTTCAAAATTGGATTTCTAATTGATGACGAAGTTAATAAATCTACTTTACGATGAAAAAAAACCTCAAATTTGTCCCATAACGAAATTAAATTTTCCCCTCTAATTAATGGATCTTTATCATCCATTTCAACGAATAAATCAATATCACTTTTGGTTTCATCAAAATTATCGGTAATTGAAGACCCAAATGCATAGAGATATCTTACATGGTGATTTTCGCACAATGATTTAAAATAAATTGTTTGTTTTGCTATTTCGTCTTTAATTATCATTACAAATTGATTTTATATCATTAAAGCTTAATCATCCTCCCTTTCATACCCTTCATAATAATAAGATTGTTCTATTCCTTTAAATATAATTTCTCTATTATGAATATCATCAGTAAGGTGTTGTCCTAGCAAAGTTCTAATTTCCAAGTCATTAATAGGACTTCGTTCCATGCCTAGTAAATAGAGTGTTTTGTCTACTGACTGCCAATTCACCACTTTTTTCAGGTTGGATTTCAGAATCATGTCTAACCAAATCCGCATTGTTCTGCCATTGCCTTCCAAAAATGGATGAGCGATATTCATTTCTACGTATTTGGCAACAATTTCTTCAAAAGTATTTTCTGGCATTTGGTCAATTATTACCAGAATCTCCTTGAGGTATAAAGCATTTGCAAACCTAAATCCCCCTTTTGAGATATTATTAATTCTGATTTGTCCTGCAAAATCATATAAACCCTTAAACAAATAAAGGTGTATTTCTTGTAATCCTTTAGTTGTACCAACATCAATTTTATCAATAGCTCCAGTCTCAAATAAACCAAAAGCATTTGCCAAGCTTTTTTTATCTATGTGATGACTATTCATTGAATTGAGGAGTTTAAATTGATTTATATTTTATTTTATTAATTTTTAATTACTAATTTATAATTCAAATGACAGTTAGTTAAGTAAATTATCAAAACCTAAGATATGAATCTTGTAAATTAATACTGAATTACTCAACATTCAACACTCAACACTCAACACTTGATTTAGTTCTTAGCCCTCAAATAAACTACTAATTAAGGTTTCGTTTAATAATTTAGCAAAGCTTAATAGCAACTCCTCTTGTTTTTTGGCAGCAGTCATTTGAATACCTGTTTCCGTTCCCACAGGGGAAGTAAGCGTAGGCATTTCGCCCAAACTGAATCCAATGGTATAAATATCAGACAAATACATCGCCAAAGGATCTTTCAAACTTTTGCCAATACTTGGAGGCGTTGTTGGCGTTACGGGAGACAAAATGATGGAAACTTGCTCAAAATCTTGGGTAAAATTCTCCATCACTTGCATGCGCAAAGCCCTTGCTTTCAAATATATTTCGTCAGAATGTCCTTGAGACAACACCTGGTTCCCTCCTACTATCCTGCGTTTGGTTTCTTCGGTAAAGTTTTCGGAACGGGTAATAGAATAGCTGTCTTTCAAATTATCAGCTTCTATCCTTTCTCCATACATCGAGCCATCTAAACGAGCCAAGTTCGAAGCCGTTTCAGCCATAGCCAAGGCATAATAGGTTGATACCAACGTATCTGCATTCTTGAAACTAAGCGGTTTTACCTGAACACCTTGTGCTTTCAATTTTCCCAACACCGTTAAGAAATCCTGTTTGATGGTAGCATCCAAGCCTTTGTTTTCCACAAACTCTGTGTAATAACCCACCGTGAGTGTCGATTTGTCGATGGCTTTATTACTGTCAACCGGTGTTGAAACATAAGACGTTTGGTCATGGTAATCTTTACCGCTGATGGTATTCAATACAATTTCTATGTCTTCGAGGCTAGAAGCAATGGGCCCAACACAATCGGTTGAAGAGGCATAAGCCATAAGGCCATAGCGCGACACACGACCATAAGTTGGTTTTAAGCCATATACTTTATTATAACCCGCAGGCTGACGGATAGAGCCGCCCGTATCGCCACCGATAGAGAATACCGTATAATTTTTAGCCACATTTACAGCACTCCCACCACTTGAACCACCGGCGACTAAAGCTTCATTCAACGCATTTTTAGCCGCGCCAAAAACCGTATTTTCGTTGGTACTTCCGTGACCGAAGCTATCGCAATTTTCTTTAACCAAAGGAATAGCCCCCGCATCCAATAATTTTTGGATAGCAGTAGCGGTATAAGGAGAAGTATAATGCTTTAAAAAATCGGAGCTTGCCGAGGCAGGGCTGCCCTGCAGCAAAAACACATCTTTTACCCCAAAAGGAATCCCTTCTAGTAAGCCTATTTTCTCCCCTTTTTTAATTTTTTCATCCACCTTTTGGGCCAAAGCCAAAGCCTTGTCAGCCAATAAAAAATTTACTGAACGGTGGGTATTTTTTGCCAATAGGTCAAGTTTTTCCTGTACCAATTGGGTACAAGTAAGCTGACCAGTGCTTAGCAAATTGTGTATTTTTAAAATTTCAGAAGCCATTAATTTTCAATTACTTTTGCCACTACTAAATATCCATTTTTTTCTTTAGGGAAATTGCCTTTGATGATGGCACGTTCCGTTTCAGAACTTTCCATGACGATGTCTTCACGTAAATCGTCCAAACAAGCAACATTGGCGGCACTCCACCCAGAAGCATCAGCCTCCAAATGAGCATTCTTGATGGTTTGAAAAAGGGCATCCACCGCAGCAGAAGCGCTTGCACCTTTTATACTGGACAACACATCCAACGTCATTAATTTAGCCATATTCTTATCATTTGCAAAATGTACAAGTATTCATCAAACCCCAAATATACCAAAAATTGTGATTTAATTAGTAATTAAAAAAGTGTTTATAATGTTTTTTTAACAAAAAAAACATTCCGAATCAATCCATTTCAATAAGGGAAAGCATTATTGGCTACACTAATACTGAAAGCGCTTGTTGGGGGTATTGCAAAACCACCTATCATGTCTTAATTTTAAAATTGTGGTAAATAAAAGAATTGAAGAGACCATCCCTATAGAATAATCTTATTTCAATAAATCAACTTGAAAGTATGCGCTTATGTGGGTATACTTTGAGTAATCGCCCCTATTTTCTAAAAAAATTCACTTTAACAATGCAAATCATCCGCTTCAGTAAATCGCTCACTATCATAAAGATTAAGAATACACCAAGGATATTCGTGCCAACACTTTGACATTGATTTTCATTTTAGTGCTGGAACAAATTCAAATCTTAAGGTCATAGGAATAACGTTTGTACAATAAAATAGTTTATACAAGCCATAGTAAGCCTAAATGACAACCTTAAAACAAAATTAAATTGCATAAAAGATTATAACAATCACATTTTAAACTGATTATAGTCATTTTGTAAATACATCCTATTTTATAAATTTGAATTCAAAATTCAACTTACTAGACAATAGCAAGGTAAGATTGTTTATCATAATTGAGCTAAATTTAGATTCATCAACTTATTTTAAACATGGTTATTCAAGTGAAAACAGGGAAGTTTTTTTCTGAAATAATGGGATTTATTAAGAAAAACAAATTTACAATTTTGGGTATTACAATCGGTGCATTTAGTGGCTATGCCTATTATCAATTTTTAGGGTGCGATAGTGGTATATGCCAAGTTGCGTCAAACCCAATATACAGTATGATTCATGGTGCCATTATGGGAGGTATTTTTGTAAAAATTTTCGATTAAACCTCTGTATTTTTTGCATGTCAAGTGATTCATAACATTTATAAATATTTTCAACATATAACAACTGGTTCAGGTTTATCCTGAAGACTTTTAAACTTAAAAAAAATGGACTTAGAACTAATTATCAAAGCAAAGAAATGCACCGTTATTGACGTACGCTCCCCTATTGAGTTTATAGGAGGAAATGTGATGGGATCAATCAATATTCCAATTCATGAAATTCCAGATAGGATAAAAGATATAAAACAACTTCCATCACCATTGGTCATTTGTAGTAAAACCGGGGCAAGAAGTCTTGCCGCACAACACATGCTAGAGCAACAAAAAATTGAATGTTATAATGCCGGCTCTTGGTTAAATGTAATTCGATTTCCTGTAAAATAATAGATTTAATAATTTAAATATTTTTCAACATGAGCACTACAAATAGCGTTTTTTACGGCAACAATTGTTTTGGCAAAAACAATACATCAATCCCAGATTATCTTGGTGAAAAAGCCATGTGTTGGATTAGTAAATCATGGAAAAATAAGCTAAAACAACGCTTTCAAAGTGTAAAGGAGGACAAACCTTTACATGCGTTCTATTCAAAAAAAACAAAACAATTAACCTATACAAATTATCCTTTATTGTATCTTCAAAACGAGTACATCAAGTTGAAAAATGTAAACGTTCAAAATTTTATATACCACATCCATTGGCGTATCTTTCGATATATTAACTTGGGTATAGGTTTAATGATGAGTGCATACGCGCTATTTATGCTTGATGCACAAATGGGCATTATTGCATCCTTTTATTTAGCCCAAACCCTTAATCCTACGGAGATCCACGCCCAAAGGGACGGATATGTGACTATTGATACCGACAGACAAAAAAAAGACACGATTGATATTGATTTTGAGACGATTACTTAAGCCATAAATTACGGACTAACTTTATATGAATCAGAAAATATAATGACTTAAATCATATAAATTTCGGAATAGTTTTTTCTATTTTGAGATATCAAAACAATTCATTTTAGTTTGATTAAACCTCATTTACTACAATATAAATAAGCCTACAATGACTACTGAAAAAATTGTTATCGCCAATCTAAAATGCAATAGATGTGCCACCACCATTAAAAATGATTTAATGAAAATAAATGGAGTCACGGCTGTGGAGGTTGATATTGAAAATGATGCCGTTAATGTAAGTTATGGAAAAACACAAAGACAGGCCATTATTGATAAGCTTGAAGACTTAGGTTACCCTGAAGCAACCGCTAAAAATGGTTTATTACTTCAGTTAAAAAGCTATACAAGTTGTATGCTTGGCAAAATTCATTCATTTTAATAATACACCAACAAAATAAAACAAACCTCCTAATCAATAATATTCAAATGATTGATTAGGAGGAAGAAATAATACGGTAAAAACTTTGCAATTTTAACAAAACAGGCATTTCTGATCTACTAAATGTCCTGAAATTCGAATCCATTTACTTGAAAATCAGTACCTGAATTGGCTTTGTTTTTAAGGACGGTTTTTTGTTCTTCTTTCAGTAGCTTCCTGTTTTTCATTTCCATTTTAATTAATTTCAATTCCCTACTGGTTTGACCCGCAACTGCAGAATTTTCACTGGCCCTTCGAATCAAATAGGGCATTACTGCCTCAACAGGTCCATATGGAACATATTTGGCTACATTATAACCTGCTTTTGCCAAATTATAAGAAATATGGTCACTCATCCCTAACAGTTGTGCAAAAAATACATGGGGATGATTCACTTTGATATTTAATTCATCCATATTAACAATCATCCTATAATTGCTTTTTTCATTATGCGTTCCACAACACAGCGCAATACCGTTAATATGTGCCAATATAAAAGCAGCGGCTTCATTAAAAGCCCTATCAGTATCCTCCTTGCTTCGGCAAATTGGATTCGGAAGTCTATTGTCGGCCGCATATTCTATTTCTTTCTCTAAATATGCACCTCTCACCAATTTTACGCCTAAAATATAACCATTGATTTGTGCTTCTGCGGCACTTTGTTTTAAAAATGCCATCCTGTCTTTTCTATACATTTGCAAAGTGGTAAAAACAATAGGCCTTTCTTTATTGTATTTGGCCATCATCTCTCGAGTGATATCATCAATGACATTTTGAATCCAACTTTCTTCTGCATCTATTAATATTTTAACATGGTGCAAATTCGCTTCTCTACATATCGTTTCAAAACGTGATTTAAAATTATCAAATTCACGACGTTCGTACACCGAAAGTATTTCTCCTTTTTGAACTTTATGCATCAACCCCACCGATCCAATGCCTGAAGGTTTAAACACCGCAAATGGAATCCCCTCTTCTTCAGCCGCTTTTTGTATGGTATTTAAAATTTCTAACATACAGTCCTTAAAGCCCTCTTCTTTTTTAATACCCTCAACAGAATAGTCAAGAATAGTACCTACATGGTATTTGTGAAGCGATTTTATGGTTTGTTGGCACTCGGTTAAACTTTCTCCACCACAAAAATGAGCGAATACCGTATTTTTAATTAAATAATTTACAGGAAAATTAAATTTTAGCGCAAATTTTATAAAAAAAGTGCCTACATTTGTCAATGATTGGCTATTCATCAACATGAATAATTGATATGCTTTCATTAAATCTTTGTCAGACTTTGATTCAAAGGCTGTTGTAAGATTTTTAAACGAAACATGAGATGTGTTTTTCATATTGTTTTGTTCGTAAAGTAAAACTAATGGTAATATACGCATAACTGCGTAATGGTTGTATAATTTATAAAATTTTAGTTATGGATTTAAAAGATGCGTTGCCAATTAACAAATGGGGCAAAAATGTTAAAAAACCATTTGTAATTGCAGGTCCTTGTAGTGCTGAAACACCTGAGCAACTTTTATCAACTGCTCTTGAGTTGAAAAAACTGAATGTTGATGCACTTCGTGCCGGCATTTGGAAACCACGTACAAGACCTAATGGTTTTGAAGGCATGGGTATTGAAGCCTTAAAATGGGTAAAAGATGTTAAAGCTGAATCAGGTTTGCCATTTGCTACAGAAGTTGGTTCTGCCCTTCACGTAGAAGTAGCCCTAAAATATGGTTGTGATATCCTATGGATTGGTGCTCGTACAACCGTAAATCCATTCTCGGTACAAGAAATTGCGGATTCATTAAAAGGCGTTGACATTCCGGTATTGGTTAAAAACCCAATGAACCCAGACATCAATCTTTGGATTGGCGCTTTGGAAAGAATTCACAATGCTGGCATCAGCAAAGTTGGGGCTATCCACAGAGGTTTTTCTAGCTTCGAAAAAACTAAATTTAGAAATACACCAAACTGGCAAATTCCTTTTGAATTAAAACGTCAGTTTCCAGACCTAGCACTTCTTTGTGACCCTAGCCATATTGGTGGTACAAGAGATTTGATCTTTGATATCTCTCAAAGAGCTTTGGATTTTGATTATGATGGTTTAATTATTGAATCTCATATCAATCCTGATGAAGCTTGGTCTGATGCCTCACAACAAGTTACCCCTGCTAGATTAGCAGAAATTTTATCTGAATTAAAATACAAAACAGAGTCTTCTGACAATGTTGAATTCATCAGTCAACTTGAGCAATTAAGAAACAAAATCAATAATATTGACAAAGACTTGATTGACACCTTGGCACAAAGAATGGTACTTTCTGAAAAAATTGGGGAATACAAAAAAACAAATAGCGTTACCACTTACCAAAACGATCGTTGGATTGAAATTTTCAACACCCGTAAAGAATGGGCTAAAAAGCTAAACGTAAGTGAAGATTTTGTTGCCGACATTTTCAAACTTGTTCACGAAGAATCAGTTCGCAAACAAGAAGAAATCATCAACAATGAAATAAGCAAAGCTTAAAAAACAAAAAACCTGACTATAATAAGTCAGGTTTTTTTTTGATTAAAATCATTTTACTATCCCTCATGATTTTTTACCTTCATCACCTAAATAAACCATACCATGAAAACATCATTATTTAAAATGCCAATTATTGTTGCATTAGGATTACTATTCACTTGTTCGTCTATACATGCACAAAATTTTGGAGGCATCAACCTTGGTAGCTTAGGCAACCTAAACAATATTGTCAATATCAACTTGGATTCTATCAATGCTGTTAAAAATCAATTTATAGACTTCAAATACCTCACCAATACTTTAAGTGCTTCTTTGTCAAACACCCTAGCAGATTCCACCTTCATCACCAAGAAGCAATTAGATGGCATTCAAAGTCAATTATCAAGCATTACAAACAACCAAGATTCTATTCTTAAACTCATTGCAGATTCAACCAAAATCTCTGTTGACTCTTTAAATACCTTAAAAAACAACTTCACCACTTTACAAGGTAAACAAGATTCACTGATTGGATTGGTGATTGCTCAAACAGGTTTAGGCAGTAATCAATTTATTCAATTATCCCAAAACCTTCAATCTTTCCAAAACAACCAAGATTCAATTATAAAGTTAATCGCTGATTCCACTCAAATCTCAGCCGATTCCTTATTGGTATTGAAAAATAACTTGAATCAACTTTCTTTAAAACAAGATTCAATTACCAAGATTATTACCACAAGTACAGGCTTAAACTTGGATTCTTTGTATGCTTTACAAACCAATTTATTAGCCCTCCAACAACAAACAGATTCTTTAAGTACGGCATTTTTAACTACCGTTAGCAACATCAATAATTTAAATCAAAAAACAATTGATGATGCCAAATCCCAATTAAATTTACTTCAACAAGAACTAAGTGGTGCTATAAATAATGTAAATACTAGCGTTGACAATAATAGTTTAGTGTTGGTTAGCTTTAGTGTATTCCCAAATCCTTGCAAAAACTATTTTCAAATCAATAGCCCTTTCAACTTGCTAAGCGTACAGCTTTTCAACTTATCGGGCCAACAAATTGCCAGCTTCGCACCACAAAATCAATATGACCTATCGTCGAATGCAGCAGGTGTTTATATCATTCATGTGGCATTGGAACATACGACCATTATTCAAAAACTAATCATTGAATAATCAATAGCACCTATTTTAGCTACTTAAAAAGCCCTCCTCCAATGGAAGGCTTTTTTTATGTATAAGATTACCCGAAGGCCTAAACAATTAATAGAAACCTTCGCCAGAAAACTGCAACAAATTACCTAAAATAATTTATCTTGCGATTAATTTGAATTTAGTCAACGACTAGTGCTACCTAATTTGGAATCATGAACGAAAGATATATGCAACGTGGGGTTTCGGCCTCAAAAGAAGATGTACACAATGCGATCAGCAAAATTGATAAAGGTATATTTCCTAATGCTTTTTGTAAAGTAATTCCTGACATTTTAGGTGGTGATGATGCCTTTTGTAACATCATGCATGCAGATGGTGCCGGCACAAAATCATCCTTAGCCTACCTCTATTGGAAAGAGACAGGAGACATTTCGGTTTGGAAAGGCATTGCACAAGATGCTGTAGTCATGAATACCGATGACTTGTTGTGTGTGGGCGCCACCGACAACATTTTACTTTCTTCTACTATTGGCAGAAACAAAAACCTTATTCCAGGTGAAGTCATTGCCGCCATCATTAATGGCACGGAAGAAGTACTTCAAATGCTACGCGACAATGGTGTTGGCATTTACAGTACCGGAGGCGAAACGGCCGATGTGGGCGATTTGGTTAGAACCATTATTGTGGATAGTACCGTAACCTGTCGTATGAAACGCAGTGAGGTAATTACCAACGAAAAAATAAAACCAGGCCAAGTAATTGTTGGATTTGCTAGCTATGGACAAGCCTCTTACGAAAACGAGTACAATGGCGGTATGGGCAGCAATGGCTTAACATCTGCGCGACACGATGTATTTGCCAAGCTATTTGCCGCTAAATATCCTGAGACGTATGACAACGCTATTCCTTCAGATTTAATCTACAGCGGCCATAAAAACTTGACAGACAAAGTTGAAGGTTCTCCTTTGAATGCAGGTAAACTCGTACTCTCTCCTACCCGTACGTATGCCCCGGTAGTCAATGCCATTTTAAAAGAATTTAGAGCCGTGGTGGGTGGCATGATCCACTGCTCTGGCGGAGCACAAACAAAAATCCTTCATTTCGCCAACAATGTACATATCATTAAAGACCATTTATTTGACGTCCCTCCTTTGTTTAAATTAATTCAAGAAGAAAGCAAAACTGATTGGAAAGAAATGTACAAAGTGTTTAACTGCGGACATCGTTTAGAAGTGTACATCGACGAGCAATACGCTGACGCCTTGATACAAATTGGAAAATCATTCCATATTGACACACAAATCATTGGACGTGTTGAAGGATTTGAAGGCAAAAAATTAACCATAAAAAATCAACAGGAAGTGTTTGAATATTAAACACCTGCAAATTCAGTAAAACATTTAAACAGGTTAAAATTTAGCAGCAATGGCTAAAAACAAAGTAGTAAATACAAGCGCACCAATGCCATCGGTAAAACAATCGGGGACTTTTGCCATCATTGGTATTTTGTTTACTACTTTGTTTGTTTACTTCCCTTCCCTGACCAATCAATTTATTACAAGTTGGGACGACAATCATTTTGTGACAGAAAACCCAGCCATTTCTGCCTTCACTTTTCAAAACATTAAAACAATTTTCTCGAGTACTTTACTGAATATGTATAGTCCTCTAACACTTTTTTCGCTGGCCATTGACCATGCATTTTGGGGTTTAAAACCATTTGGCTACCATCTCAGCAATCTTATTTTTCATTTACTCAACACCATGCTGGTGTTTGTGGTTTTCAAAAAATTAAGTCATCAATCTTGGGTGGTCTTATTTGTAACAGCACTTTTTGCTTTACACCCCATGCATGTAGAATCTGTTGCATGGATCAGTGAACGCAAAGATGTATTGTATGCTTTTTTTTATTTATTGGCCATCATCACCTACTTAAAACACCTTAAAAAAAAGTCTGTTTTCTATTTACTACTAACCCTTGTATTGTTTGTATTGTCCTGCTTGGCAAAACCAATGGCGATTACCTTACCAGCCATTTTAGCCTTGATACAATGGTATATTTCGACAGAAAAGTTTAAAATCAAGCAATATGTTCCTTTGCTTTTTTTAAGCATCATCAGTGTCGCCTTTGCCTTGATTCCGTTTATATTTCATGACACGACCCTTTTAACAGATAACCTAGGCAGCAAATTCAATTGGATAGACAGGTTATTTTTATTTACCTATGCCTTGTCGTTTTACCTTGTAAAATTACTATTGCCAATTAATCAAGCCGCATTTCATTATTATCCAAGCAAAATCAATAATGCCTTACCCAGTGTATATTATTGGTCGATACTGATTATTCCAAGCCTAGTGTTTTTAATTTGGAAGTTTAAACACCTGCAAAAAGACCTCTGGTTTATGGTATTGTTTTTTTTAATAAGTATTGCTTTGGTGTTAAAAATTGTTCCTTTTGGAAATGCCATTGTGGCAGAGCGCTATACTTACCTCCCCTATTTAGGCTTATTTTTTGGCATTGGATTGATGTTGAATCATTATATCAGCGCAGCTAGCACCAAAAACATCCTTTTAATTGCCTGCATGCTCGTACTAGGAATTTGTTCCTTTCAAAGGATTAAAGTATGGAAAAACAACGTAAGTCTCTTTAGCAACATCATTCAACAATATCCTGAAGTAGCCATTCCTTATGCCGTAAGGGGTGATGTATATAGCCAAGAAGACAATCTATCGGCGGCGTTGAATGATTACAACAAGGCCATTGCCTTGGACCCAGCCAATTTTGAAGCCTATATTAACCGAGGGGTGATATATTTTAAAACCAATCAATTTGAAGCAGCGGTACAAGATTATGACCTCGCGGCAACCATTAAACAAGACATTCCAAAACTATACCTCAACAGAGGGACGTGTTTGTTAAAACTTAATGCTTACCAAAAAGCATTGTCTGACTTTGAAAAAGTATACCAAGCCGAACCCACAAATGCTTCAGCCATGAGTTCTGCAGGACTTTGCTTGTACAATCTTCATCGATACCAAGAGGCCTTGGCGCTATACAACAAAGCCATGGCCTTAGACCCTGATGATTTTGAAACACTCAAAAACAGAGGCAATACCAAAGCCTATCTTAAAGATTTAAAAGGGTCGATTGAAGATTATACCACCATCTTGCTTTCAAACCCCAATGATGCCAATGCGCTTAGCAATAGAGGAAATTCATATTACCAATTGAAGCAATTAGATTTGGCTTGCCAAGACTGGCAATTGGCCGCAAAACTCGGCAACGCCAATGCTGTTGGCGCTGTGGGGGCCTTGTGTAGATAAAATGGTACGGAGTACAGTGTACAGAGTACAGAGTACGGAGTACGGAGTACCATACTTGATAGTGTTGCAAAAATCAATATTCACTTAAATATTAAACACTTCATACCATTTACCCTGTACCATATACCATTTACCCTGTACCCTGTACCCTGTACCCTGTACCCTGTACCCTGTACCCTGTACCCTGTACCTATTACCAAACACCTATTAAAAAATGATTGGAATTGTAGGCGCGATGCCTGAAGAGATCAGTAGTATAGTGGCTTGTCTTGAGCAAGTTGAACAACAAGAAATAGGCAATAGAACCTATTTCTCAGGATTGCTTTGGAATAAACCTACTGTAATTGTTTTTTCAAGATGGGGAAAAGTAGCTGCCGCAACAACGGTAAGTACCTTGATATTAAAATTCAACATCACAGAAGTTATCTTTACGGGAGTGGCAGGCGCTATTCATGACGATATCCATATTGGCGATATTGTGATTGGCCAACACCTATACCAACACGACATGGATGCTCGACCATTGATGCCTCAGTTTGAAATTCCGTTGTTGGGTAAAACTTATTTCGAAACCTCTTCTTCCAATATTTTACTTGCAGAAAAGGCTGCCAATACCTTTCTTTCCTCTACCATAATTGATTCAAGGATATTGCGTGAGTTTCACATTATTTCCCCCAAAGTACATGTAGGTGACATTGCCAGTGGAGACCAATTCATTGCGGCGAAAACCACCAAACTTGCTATACAAAAAAACTTACCAAGTATTCTTTGTGTTGAAATGGAAGGTGCTGCGGTAGCCCAAGTGTGTGATGAATTTAAGGTTCCTTTTACAATCATAAGAACCATCTCTGACAGTGCAGACCATGAGGCACACCTTGATTTCCCAAAATTCATCCAAGAAATTGCCTGCAACTATGCTGTTGGCATTGTAAAAGCATTTTACAAACTTTCGTGATTGCCACCTTGTACTATTCAAAATTATTGGTGTTTTAACACCCAAAGTTCCACCGCTTCTTCCCCACGCCAATGTTGGTTTCTTTTGGTTTTCGTAGACGCTTCTTTTACTGATTTTTTAAAACATTTGTCTAGCACAAAGCGACCACCTTGTTGCAGCTCCTTTTCAATAGGATGTTCTTGGGTAACATTTGTTATTTGTGCTAGATTGGAAAATAGCAACACCAAGCGACCATCGGGCAACAATCGTTTTTGAGCCTCTTCAAAAAATTCAGGAAAGAGCGTCTCATTGTAATATATCGCTTCATCAAGTCGGTCTAAATCGCGAGAGGCAGGCAACCAAGGAGGATTAAATACAATCAATTCGGTTTGTTTTTCCCACTTCCCAAACAAATGGCCGTAATCAATGTCTATTTTACGCGCTAACTTTGTGCCTTCCATCGACTCCCTCAAACCAATAATGGCATTGGGATTCATATCGGTACCAAATGATTTTTGAAAACCATGTTTCACCATCAACAAAGAAAGAATGCCACTGCCAATACCAACATCAATGGCAGACTTTTTATACCCATGGTAATGCTTTAACCAGTTATCAAAAAGATGTATATGCTCAAAACGTGTAGGAAAATACACGCCATAATAGGGATGTACTTTATCTCTAATGCCAGGAATTACCACGCCATTACAATACCATTGCCAAGCGCTATTTAAGCCTTGAACTTGAGGAAATGGCAAAACAAAATCAGTGATTTCGGGATATAATTTGGCTAACCAACCTATGGATGGCGCCTTTTTAACGTTTAATTGATGGCCTTTAACTTCAATTACGATAAGATTAGATAAGCTTCTGTAGGCAGCACGAAAGTTTCGCTGCGATTGAAAAGTGTCATCGGAATATTGCTTTTTAAGGTGTTGATGCAATGCATTTAAAAGTGCCAAGCCATTGCTGAAATACTCCTCTACTAAAACATATTCCCCAGCAAGCAAAGCCTCAATGGTATCTTTAATAGGTGTTTCACGCACAAAAGATAACATCTCAACACCGGAAGGTATAATAGAGGGCCTGTTTACTTTTAAGACGGCAGGAGTTAATTCATTTTTCATTGCTGCAAGATAATGAAAAATGACATAATAATTTGACAGGGGTTGAATGGTTGTCAAATTTAAACCACTGAATGGGTGTGTTGCGTTTTTAGTAACATGTCGATCACCTTAAAACGGTCAAACTATTTCAGGCATTGACATACGTCACAAATACAGAAATCACCTCTTTCTTGCAAGGTATATTTTAGGTATATTTGATGGATATACGGCAAGTTTATTCTCAGACTGATGTTGGTCGCTCATTATAATAGAAATAGCCAAATACTAAAATTAAAAAAATGAAAATAGCAATAATTATACTTGTCGTAATCCTAATAATGTTTACATTTTTCCAATTGTATTTTATATACCTACAAAGAAATATTGAAACATACCCTTATGTTGTCAAAAAAAAATACAAGCAATTTGAAATAAGAAGTTATGAAACTACTTTATTTACGTCTGTCAAACTCTCCACAAAAGACTACAAAAAATCTTCAAGTAAAGGCTTCTCTATATTGGCGGGATATATTTTTGGTAATAATGAAAGGAATGAAAAAATAGCGATGACTTCCCCTGTCTCCATGTCATTAGAGGATTCTATGACGATGATGTTTATGGTTCCAAAGAAATTCAGTAAAGACATGCTTCCTAAACCAAATCAATCAGGTATAGAATTTAAGGAAGAACCTGCAAAAATCGTTGCTGCAATAAGCTTTAGCGGTTGGGCTAATGATACTAACATAGAAGAATATAAACAGCATTTGAAAGCGGCTTTAGATGCTGAAGGTATAAAATATACGAATCAATTTTATTTTTTGGGCTATAATGCCCCTTATGAAATTTTTAATCGCAAAAATGAAGTGATTGTTGAATTGCAATAAAATTCGCTGGACAAATAATCACAAAGCCAAGAAAAGCATTAAACCAATTTATAAAAAAAGTAAAACAACCTTTACAAAAAGCAATGATGGTGACTACAAGTCAAACGCCCGAGTTCAGGAAAAGGCAGTAATGAACCGCTTTAAAATGAGCGTTTTAAACCAGCACACCATTGGCAATCAATCATTCTCTATTAAAAAATTAAAAGCATACAATTTCTTGTGTAACAACTTTTGCAACACTCATTAATTAGGAAGTGACAATATTTTATTATTTCAAAATAGAGATAAATGGAAAATTTTTACCCTTAAACACAATCCACACGCAATGAAAAACATTGACAACAATGCACTTTTTAAACAATCCCAGAAGGATATGGAGGTATTAATCAAAAC
>JBEAZU010000071.1:0-8229 GCA_041169945.1 Bacteroidota bacterium | reverse complement strand
GTCTTATGCCCGTAAAAATTTTAAAATTACAGGGTTAAATGTTGGGGCAAATTTTAAAATTGTATACCGTAATGTGGGTGATTTTGCCAATGCTTGGGGTTTCGGATTAGATGCAGGGGCGCAATACAAATGGCGAAAATGGATGTTAGGTGTCATGTTGAAAGATGTTACCAGTACCTATAATATGTGGTCTATCAATAGCGAATTATTGAGGGCTGCTTATGCCCAAACCAACAATACATTGCCTTCCAATTCTGTGGAAGTTACCCTTCCCAAAATGATTCTTGGCGGAGCACATCAATTTAAAATCAATGAAAAAATCGGACTATTAGCCGCCCTTGAAGCTGATTTTACTTTTGATGGAAAAAGAAATACCCTAGTAAAATCAACATTAGTGTCTGTTGACCCAAAATTTGGATTAGAAGCAGATTACCAAAAACTGGTTTTTGTAAGAGCTGGTTTGGGGAATGTGCAACAATTAAAAAAGAACTTTAGCAACGCTAAATATTTTGTAGCACAGCCTAATTTTGGGATTGGTGTAAAGGTGTTTATGTTTAACATCGATTATGCACTCACGACATTGGTTGGTTTGTCGAACGAAAGCGTTTATTCTAACGTTATTTCTATTAAAGTTAATATTAAATAATATGATTAAAAATATACTCAAACTACTTAGTATTCTTTTTTTTGCATTCGTTACCTTGCCGGCATTAGCGCAGCCGGTTTACAATAATGAATGGATAGATTATTCAAAATCTTACCTTAAAATTCCCGTAGCCTCTACCGGAATTTTCCGTTTATATGTGGATGAATTGAAAAATTTGGGTGTTCCTACCACGGATGCTTCTTTGGAAAGCATCAAGTTGTTTCATAGAGGTAAAGAACAAGCTTTGGACTATTATCCTTCAAGTGCTACGTTGGCTTCCCATTTTGAGTTTTATGGAAAACCTAATAATGGTACTTTGGATAGCGTTTTATATGGTACTGAAAAACAACTTAATAAATACTATAACCTGTTTTCTGATACTGCTTATTATTTTTTAACATGGGATGGTATTCAAGGTAAAAGAATGCCCAAAGACAGTGCTGCCCTGAGTGGGAATGTTGCCCAATACCACCTGAAAGATACCCTTTCGGTTTTTACAACTGATTATGCGATGGGCGCCTTGTATTCTTCTTATACCCATGAATCGTCGTACAATACTGGGGAAGGATGGACCTCCACCAGTTTAAAAGGAAGCAATGTATATAAAATTAAAACGCCCCATTTTATTGATCGATCTGTCCCCTTAAACCTAGCTATTCAGTTGGTCGGTAGAAATGAAACTGCCAATACCTTTACGATCTCCGTTGGAAAATCATTGTCTAATCTAAAGGTGTTGGATAATATTTCTTTTTATTCAGTTGATTCTTATGTAGGTAATTACCAGCTTTCAGACCTGTCCTATGTCGGCGATTCAATCTATGTTGTGATTGACAATGCAAACTTAAATGCGCGGTTTTCATTGAGCTATTTATCGCTTACTTATCCCCAAGAAATTGCCAAAGCCAATTTGAAATTCAGTACAATACCGGCCAATTCAGCCGACCATGTGGTGGTGCCATTGATAAAGTCATTGAATGCCATTTATGATATTACGGATGAATCCAATATCAGAAGAATCGCTTTCCAACAGTCCGATTCAATCCGTTTTATGATTCCTAATAGGAAAAAAAATACGAAGTTATATTTTCATAGAGATGCTGAAATCGTTCCTAAGGGTATCACAAAGGTGAATTTTAAAACCTTGGTTTCTACCGCCAATACTTTTATAATGCTTTACCATCCTTTGTTAACGGCAAAAACAGGGGTTTACAATAACGTAGTGAAATCTTATGCAGATTACAGGGCTTCAAGTAAGGGTGGTGGCTACGATACGGTATTGTTATCTATCATGGATGTGTACAATCAGTTTTCTTATGGGGAAAAAACACCCTTAGCCATTAGGAAAATGTGTGAATATGTTACGAAAGATTCCTTAAAAAGTCCTCACTATTTATTTTTAATTGGTAAAGCGTATGAATATGGCTTTGCCAATATTAGAAGGGGTAAACTCGATTTCCAAGATTTAGTACCTACTTATGGTACGCCTGGATCTGATATTAAGTTTAGCTCCAATGTATTCAAGGATAATAAATATGTTCCTGCGATTCCCACAGGAAGGTATACTGCTCAAAATGCCTTGGATTTAGCCAACTATTTTGATAAAATAAAAGAGCATGAAGGCTTGGCTTATGATCAATTGTGGCGTAAAAATATGGTACATTTAAGCGGTGGAAAAGAATCGAGTCAAATTGCGGAATTTAGGGGTATCGTAGATGGTTTGAAACAAATTGTAGAGGGTGAATTTAAAGGGGCACAAGTCAGTACTTTTTCGAAATCTACTTCCGATATTCAGATTTTTAACATCAGCGAAACGGTAAATAAAGGTACCAGTGTCATTACCTTTTTTGGGCATTCATCACCAACAAGCAATGATATTAATATTGGCGATGCTACCGACCCTTTTTTAGGGTATAATAATAAAGGGAAATACCCCATTATTATTTTGCATGGCTGTAAAGCTGGTAACCCTTTTACGGCTTCTTCCTTTGGAGAAAATTGGATGAAAGCGAGTGCTAAAGGGGCTATTGCCATGATGGGAAATACCGATTATGCTTATGTAGATTTATTAAAAACTTACTCTGAAACTTTTTATAAAACTGCTTTTACCGATAGTGTGATGTTTTCTGCTGGCATAGGAGATTTAAACAAAGAGGTAACCAATCGATTACCCAAAAATAATGACCCTAGAAGTGTGGCACAAATTGAACAAATGGTGTTGCAAGGAGATCCTTCATTGGTATTATTCGGCCCTAAACATCCTGATTATTATACCAATAATGACCAACTTTTTTTGAAATCTTTTGATGGTAAACCTGTTACTGCCGTTTCCGATTCTTTTGCTATTGGTATTGCGATTAGTAACTTTGGCCGTGTAACCTCTACAGGATTTATGATTTCTGTGGAGAGAACGGTAGATGGGGTAAAGAAAAATTTGCCCGTAATGAAAGTGAATGGCGTGGCCTTCAAAGATACTGTTTACTATGTATTGTATGCTAGAGATTTGGCTACTGCCGGTCAAAATTCTATTAAAGTTCATTTGAATTTTAATGAGGTGGTGGTAGAATTAAATAAAAACAATAACATAGGCGTCTTGGATTTTTATGTGCCCAAATCTGGTTTGAATTGTTTGTTGCCACAAGAATTTTCTATCGTCAATACGCCTATGATGTCTCTTGTTTCTCAAGCCACCGATGTATTGTCAGACAATAGGGATTATGTTTTTGAAATCGATACGGCGTATCAATTTAATAGTAGTTTATACCAAACCAGCATTGTCAATGCTGGCGCTACAGCCATTTGGAAAAATGTGAATTTGTTTTCAAAATTACCAGCCAATGCTGATAGTGTCGTTTTCTTTTGGAGGGTTAAATTTAAAAATTTATTGCCGGGTGAATTTACGGTAATAGCCCAAAGTTCCTTTGTGTACATCAAAAATAGTGCTGCTGGGTGGTCACAGACTAAATTTGAACAGTTTAATAAGGATGATTTGGTTGATGGTTTATTGAAAGATTCTGTTTTAAAAAAATGGACATTGGGGCCTAAAAAACAAAAAATTAGCGTCTCCACCAAAGGGGGGGAAGGTAACTATAAAAGTGTGCTCATCAAAATTAATGATTTTCCAGTTGTGAAAAATGGTAGTTGTGAATATTATGGCGGCGATGGCATGTATGCCCTAGCCTTTGATAAAACGACTTTAAAGCCATACACTTTTTTTGAATTTCCTTTGCATGGGACAATCTCGATTATGCATTGTAGCGCTCAACCTGTCAATAGGTTTGTGCAGTTAAGTCCTAGTTATGCGCAATGGCCCGATTACAAATCTTACTTTAAACAATTTGTAGATTCTGTCAAAACAGGTGATTTTGTGCTTTTGGTTAGTGCGGGCAATGCCTATTTTGAATCTTGGTCAGATGGAAATAACCAACCTCCTTTAAATAAATATTTAGACAAAAAAGTAGCAGAATTGGGTTGTACGAAATTGCCTTTGTTAAAAGATGGCCATCCGTATATATTTTTAGGGCAAAAAGGAGGTGCGCCTTTGGTTGAAATTATAGCCGATTCTAAAAGTACTTTATTGCCTACCGAACAAATTATTAAATTAGATACTGTGCTACAAAGTGCTTCTCCTTCCTCGGCCCTCATTTCTACCATGATAGGGCCAACCACGCAGTGGGGGAATTTTTATAGGACATTAAGAAATTTAGAATCACCTTCTCAAGACAAATGGAGTATTGATGTGTTAGGGTATAATTTAAAGGGTGAAGAAACCATTCTTTTAAAAGACACTGCACTGGCGGATGGTTTTGATTTGTCAACAGTGGCAGATGCTAAAACATTTCCGTACTTAAAAATAAAGGTAAACGTTCAAGATTTTGGTAAATTAACACCTCCTCAATTTAAAAAACTGCAGGTCGTTTTTGAACCTGTTCCTGAAGGGACAGTAGTGTTAGAGGGTTCAAAATATAAAAATATTGGCATGAAACAAGAAGGTGATTCTGTTGTGATCAATTATGCATTTTCCAATATTTTTAACAAAGATTTTAAAAATCCTTTACTTGTCAAGTATAAGCTGTTGACTGAAGCAAAGGAAGTGTTAAGTGTTACAGACACAGTCTATAAAGTGCTGATGCCAGATAGTACCTTGAAATTTAAAAAAGTATTCAATACCACTGGTCATGTTGGGAATAATGTGTTAGAGGTTTTTGTAAATCCATTAAACCAACCAGAGCAATTGTTCGACAACAACCGATGGGTAATTCCTTTTGGCGTTGTTGGGGATAAACAAAATCCTTTGCTTGATGTATATTTTGATGGCGTTAGAATCATGAATGGAGATGTGGTTTCTCCTAATCCAGATATTCAAATTGTTTTGAAGGATGAAAATAAATTTTTAATTAAAAAGGATACCATTGGGATGTCTATTTATATCAAAAAATGTGAGACATGTGATTACGAAAGAATTTTGTTTTCAAATCCTGATTTGTTAATCAATTATCCTTCTTCTTCCAATAACAATCGATTGAGTATTAATTATTATCCTAAAAATCTTCCGGATGGAAAATATACCTTAAGGGTACAAGGTGCCGATGCGAGTAATAATATATCGGGATTGCAGCCCTATCAAATTGTTTTTGAGGTAATTAATAAATCATCGGTGTCTAATTTCTACCCATATCCTAATCCTTTTTCTTCTGCAACAAGGTTTGTGTATACTTTAACTGGTGGATTAATTCCTGATGAAGTAAAAATTCAAATTTTAACAGCCACAGGAAAAGTGGTAAGAGAGGTAAGTCAAAATGAAATTGGACAATTGAGGGTTGGTACCCATCAAACAGATTTTGTTTGGAATGGTACAGATGAATTTGGGGATAAATTAGCCAATGGAGTATACTTATACCGTGTGATCTTAAAGGTAAATGGCCAAAATATAGATTTACGAAAAACGGCTGGAGACAAAGCTTTCAACGATGGTTGGGGTAAAATGTACATATTAAGGTAGTGTTGCGTGTTGGGTGTTGCGTATTAAATTTTAGTAAAAACGCAATACCCAACACTCAAAACGCAATGTTTTTTTTTTCTTGTAATTTCATTTTATATCTTTACCGTTATGCAAGCACAATTACAAGTTTATAATACCCTCTCTCGAAAAAAAGAATTGTTCGAACCTATTCATGCGCCTTTTGTTGGGATGTATGTTTGCGGACCAACAGTATATGGTGACGCACATCTTGGTCATGCCCGTTCGGCCATAACTTTTGACATCATCTTTAGATTTCTTCAATTTAGTGGTTATAAAGTGCGCTATGTGCGTAATATTACCGATGTAGGCCATCTTGAAAATGACGCTGATGAAGGAGAAGATAAAATTGCTAAAAAGGCAAGATTAGCGCAATTAGAGCCTATGGAAGTGGCTAACTATTATAAAAATAGCTACCACCAAGACATGGGAAAACTCAATGTGTTGCCTCCAAGTATTGAACCTTTGGCTTCTGGTCACATCGTGGAACAATTGGCCATGATTCAGGATTTGATTGACAAGGGGATGGCTTATGAATCGGCCGGATCGGTATATTTTAATGTCAATAAATATGCGGCTACTCATGATTATGGCGAATTGTCGGGTCGAAAAATTGAAGATCTTCTAAATAGCACAAGAACACTTGACGGTCAATCAGAAAAACATGATTCTTTAGATTTTGCCTTGTGGAAAAAAGCTTCTCCTGAACATATTATGCGTTGGCCATCTCCTTGGAGCGATGGTTTTCCTGGCTGGCATATTGAATGCTCTGCCATGAGTAAAAAATATTTAGGTGATCATTTCGATATCCATGGCGGTGGTATGGATTTATTGTTTCCTCACCACGAAAGTGAAATTGCGCAATCAAAAGCATGTAACCATACTACGCCTGCTAAATATTGGTTGCACAATAATATGATTACCATTAATGGTCAAAAAATGGGCAAATCTTTGGGTAATTTTATTACCCTTGGTGAATTGTTTTCGGGTAAGCATACTTTGTTACAACGCGCTTATAGCCCCATGACCATCCGATTTTTTATTCTTCAAGCACAATACAGAAGCACCCTTGATTTCTCCAATGAAGCTTTGCAAGCGGCTCAAAAGGGATATCTTAAATTAATGAATGGCTTAAGGATTGTTAAAGCATTAACTTATACTGCTGGTGAAGGCTTTGATGCGTCAAGTGATTCGGAATTAACTGCTTTAACCGATGACTTAACCTCAGGGATGAATGACGACATGAATACGGCAATGACCATTGCGTCTTTATTCAACCTATTGAAAAAAATAAATGCTTTTTATACTGCTCCGGCAAGTATTTCCAAAGTTACTGAAACTGCTTTTAACCGCATGAAGCAACAATATATGGCTTTGGTAGAGGATGTATTAGGCTTAACTGAAGAGCACTCAGCCGATACCAATGCCTTGATTGGGGTGTTGTTGGAATTTTATAAAGAAGCAAAAGCCAATAAGGATTATGCCAAGGTAGATGAAATACGTGCTTCTCTTAAAAAACAAGGCATTGTTTTGAAAGACATGAAAGATCGTATTGATTGGGCTTATGATGAAGTATAGTTTTGAAATGGGGTTTATCGTATTGCTGTGAAGTTGAATGCTATAAACCCCATTTACCAATGTGTATACCAATTAACACTACTCTTTTTTTTGATTTGTTTGAATGATTATTTGTCTCCTGCGTGACATTTCCCCAAAATGAGCTTCAATAGTCGAAGGCTGGGTGCTTCCATAAGTCCTCGACTTGCCTTAAACTTAATCTTTTTTTAAGCGTATTGGTTTTATCAATCAATTTTAAAACTAAAGCTTATGAAAGTTGGTGTTCCAAAAGAAATCAAAAATAGTGAAAATAGGGTTGCGATAACACCTGCGGGGGTATTTGAACTTACAAACGCTAATCATGAAGTCTATATAGAAACCAAGGCTGGGGAAGGCTCTGGCTTTTTAGATGAAGATTACGTGCAAGCTGGTGCTCAGATTTTGATTACTCCTCAAGCTATTTTTGACACTTGTGAATTGATATTAAAAGTGAAAGAACCATTAGCGCAAGAATATCCATTCATCAAATCACATCATATTGTTTTTACGTATTTTCATTTTGCGTCTTCTGAAAAATTAACCAAAGCAATGCTCGCCTCACAAGCAATTTGTTTGGCTTATGAAACGGTTGAAAAATCAGATCGAAGTTTGCCTTTGTTGATTCCCATGTCTGAGGTGGCCGGTAGGATGTCTATCCAAGAAGGGGCCAAATACCTAGAGAAAAGCATGGGTGGTAGAGGTGTACTTTTAGGAGGTGTTCCTGGTGTGAAACCTGCCCAAGTATTGGTGCTTGGTGGAGGCATTGTTGGGACTCAAGCGGCTAAAATGGCCGCTGGCTTAGGGGCCAATGTGACCATTATGGATGTGAATATTCAGCGATTAAGACAATTGTCTGAGATATTACCCGCCAATGTAGACACCTTATACGCCAACAGTTATAATATTGCAGCACAAGCCAAACAAGCAGATTTGATTGTGGGAGCCGTTTTGATTCCTGGTGCCAAAGCGC
>JBEAZU010000070.1:0-3712 GCA_041169945.1 Bacteroidota bacterium | reverse complement strand
GCAGAAACCTTTTTAAGAGACTGGTATAGTGTATTGTATTTAAGCATTGTGTTTTTTATTCGATATTTTTTAGCCAGTTATCTAGTTCTTTGTCGTTAATGTCGGCTTGTTCGGATTTATCGTAGATAGAAAGGAGATAGATTTTAGTATGAATTACTTGTACATGAGTGATTACCCTAGCACCACCACTCTTACCTTTTTGCTTTGAAGCAATGGAAAGGCGTATTTTGTAGCAGTTGTTGCCAAGATTAGTGCCTTGTTCAGGGTTTTCTTTGAGTGAGGCTATCAGCTCCGCATATTCCTTTTTTAGAGAAGGTAATTTTTTAGCCAAGCGTTTTAACTGTTTAGCAAAATAGGCGGTAACCTCAATATTATAACTCATTTAATAACTGTTCAGCGGTTTTCAACTTTATCTTTCCTTGTTTAGCCAATACTACTTCTTCTACTGAAGCTTTTAATTCTTTGAAGAATTTAGCTTTTGCAGGGCTTATAGGTTCAGCCTTTACGAATGATAAGCTACGTAATAGCTCCATTACGAAATCAGCTTTGTTGTCTTTGATGTCTAGCATTACTTTCATGATACTAATTATTTAGTGGCATATGTAGCCTTTGTTTTAAAATCTCTTATTATTAAATCCATGTAATGGAAAATACGCAATTTTTCTTCTTTGGGTAAATTTTCCAAATCATCTAACCGTTTAACCATATCCTTATCGTAAGAAGCATTTTGTCCTTCTCCCAAAAGAAAATCAGCAGATACATCAAATGCTTTTGCCAGTTTTACAATTACTTCAATTGAAGGCAAATTATCTTCACGTTCGTATTTGCCAATCATTACTCTAGAAGAATCTATTTGCTTGGCTAAATCTTCCTGCGACCAACTTTTTGCTTTTCTAAGGCTTGAAATACGTTCTCCAATGTTAATCATATTTATCTATTGTAGCTATATTAATCAATAATAATGCAAATTTAGGTAAAAAAGTTTATCAAAAGAAATAGATATTGTTTTGTGAAATGAAAAATAGATGCTACCCCCAATGGATTAAGTCTACAGTTTGTCTGGCGCAAGTCTTGAGCTTTTGCGGTGACTTGTGCCCTATATCCCCCAAATGGATTAAGTCTGCAGTTTGTCTGGCGCAAGTCTTGAGCTTTTGCGATGACTTGTGCCCTATATCATTAAAGTCTTCAGACTTTCGTTTTTAATTTTCAAACAAATTTATGAGTTCAAAATATAAGTTTCAGGATCAGCGTAAATTGTATTTCGTTTCGTTTTCCCCCAATGGATTACGTCTGCAGTTTGTCTGGCGCAAGTCTTGAGCTTTTGCGATGACTTGTGCCCAAGTATAATTAAAGTCTTCAGACTTGTGTTATTAATGTTTTAATCAATTTTTATGAGTTCAAAATATAAGTTTCAGGATCAGCGTAAATTGTATTTTGTATTGATTACCACCAAAGATACAAGAGAAACAATATTGAAGAAAAAAAATATTGTTGTTGCTTTATACCTTATACCCAAAGAAATTAACCTTGATGCTACGAACATAAACCGTACTGAATTAACATTTTGCGGATGGGCAACCGTAAATTAAAGAAAAAAAACAGCCCTCCAACTCAAAAAAACACATTCTATTCAAATTAACAATTAGAAAATTTATATCGCTAAAGACTGGAGCAACAGCCCATTTTAAAACAGTTGAAGCCGTTAAAAGTCTATTTATCAAGCGAGTATTTTAAAGGTAGTTCGAGCGATATTTCATTCGAACAATCTTTAAAACACTAAACAAGGTGTAACACCCACCACTACAGCACAACCCACAGCAAACTATTGCGCTGTCCATCCGCCATCAACGCCCAAGGCTTGTCCGGTCACAAAAGAGGCGCCATCGGAACAAAGCCACATCACCGCTTCCGCTACTTCTTCGGGCAATCCCAAACGACCAATGGGCTCCATGTTGGCATATTGTTGTTCTGCTTCCTTTTTATTGCCCGTTAGCCTGTCGAGCATTGGGGTTTTGATAGCACCCGGACAAACAGCATTGACCCTTATGTTTTGTTTGACGTATTCCAAGGCAGCCGTTTTCGTTAAGCCCACCACGCCATGCTTTGAGGCTACATAAGCCGACAATCCCGGAAATCCTACCAAACCAGCAATGGAGGCACAATTGACAATCACGCCTTTGCGGGTTTTTAACATTTCAGGAATTTCGTATTTCATACACAGCCAAATGCCTTTTAAATTTACAGCAATGGTTTGATCCCAATTTTCTTCCGTAGCGTCGGGTATTTGCGCAGAAAATCCTTCTATGCCTGCATTGTTAAAAGCAAAATCTAAACGACCAAAATGTGAAATCGTTTTTGAAAGCAAGGCTTTCACATCCTCCGTATTGGCCACATTACACTTTACAAATATGGCTTCTCCCCCTATTGCCTTTATAAGATCAACGGTTTCTTCGTCTTCGGCCCAATCGGCCACGACTACCTTAGCACCTCTTGCAGCAAAAGCCATCGCCGTTGCTCTTCCTATACCAAAACTGCCTCCGGTAACGATGGCCACTTTGTGTTCAAAAATATGTTCCATAAAATTATTTTTCCCAAATGTAAGCGTCGTGATTTAAAATAAACTTGTTGTACATCAATCTTAAAAATGATTTATCAACATTAATTTTCATGTACTCTACACTTGCCAAGGAATTCATCAATAGGAATTTTTCCCTACCAACATTCCCCAAAAAGCATACACTATTGCAAGAAGCTTGGCAAAAAATAGCTCCCTGAACTACAAACCTATAATTTTCATTTCAAAATTAAATCTTTACCTTTATTGCTTGGGCAAGTATTAATGCTTGGTTCTAAAACACTATGAAAGACCCCTACGCAGCACTTCGCATACCGGAATTTAAATACTTTATCATCGCCAGGTTTTGTATCATTATCGCTTTGCAGATACAAAGGGTTGCTGTAGGCTATCAAATTTACGACATCACAGGCGATGTTTTTGCCTTAGGCCTCATGGGCTTGGCCGAAGCCATTCCTTCTATTGGGGTGTCGTTGGTGGCAGGGCATATCACGGATATGTTTCCGCGCAAACGCATTGTGATGTATGCCTTGTTTGTACTTACATTTTGTTCAATCTTATTGTGGGGAATTAGTATAAACATGACCCAAACCTTACAAGATTATGGGGTGACTGCCATATATGGGGTAATCTTTTTAAGTGGCATAGCCAGAGGCTTTTTAGGGCCTGCTATTTTTGCCTTTATGCCTCAATTGCTTCCTCACAAAGATTTGTTTCAAAATGCCGTTTCCTGGAACAGTACCACTTGGCAAACGGCTTCGGTAGTTGGTCCGGCTGTGGGTGGTTTGGTATATGGACTAACCAGCGTGCAAACTACTTATGCTTTGGATTTTGGATTAATGATTTTTGCTTTGATGGTGACTTTATTGATCAAACCAAAACCATTGCCTATCCACTCAGAAAAATATACCCTTTGGGAAAGCCTGACCTTGGGCATCAAATTTATCTTTGGCAATAGCATTATCCTCAGCGCCATTTCTCTTGATTTGTTTGCGGTATTGTTTGGCGGTACCGTGGCATTATTGCCCGCCTTTGCCAAAGACATCTTGAAATGTGGCCCCGAAGGTTTGGGGATTTTACAAGCGGCGCCCGCCATTGGCTCTGTAGGTTTGGCCTTAGCCGTAACTTATTTCCCAA
>JBEAZU010000069.1:0-4538 GCA_041169945.1 Bacteroidota bacterium | reverse complement strand
TGAATAACTGAGCAAGCCCGCTATTTTTATTTGTGTTGGTCTATAAAATGAATCATAGCTTAAATATTCAGTCCAAATAGGGATTTCATTTTGAAAATAGGGCTTAGATTCTTTTTGGATGGTTCCATCGGCATTGTATACCGTCTCTGTTATAAACGTTTTGTTATTGACTGCACCAACACTTGCTTTTATTTTTCTCCCTAACAAATCAAAATAATCCACCTTGTCGGCCATTCCTTCAATTTGCGTGACGACACGGTATAGGGAGCCTAAGGGATTGTTATTGGTCCATTCAGTGATTTTTTTAACAAAGCCAGTGGGTGTGTTCGAGGCTGTCAATAAGCCAAATCCATTGTATTGATTTCGTGTTTGGGAGCCATCAATATCCCTTGAAATAGTTAAACAACCTTGTGAATTGTATGCATTGCTAGTGCTTTGTTGGAGTGGATTAATGGTTTTGGTTATAAATCTACCTGTGTTGTCGTATTCATGTTGTACTGTTTTGGTTTCAACATTGGCCGCCGAGGTAGTGACCGTTAAGGGAATTCCAAACGCATTTCTATTGTCATAGTTAGTGGTGATGGCTTTGGGTAAACCATAATAGGCTATTTTGCTTTGTAAATTGCCATTGGGGTCATAACTCATTTGGGTTACCAATGTGGCTTCTTCACCATTGTTATTGGTTTTATAACAGGTAATTTTTTGTGGTAAATAGGGTAACCACGCTTTGCCATGTACAAAATTTTCCAAGGTTGTCATGTCTTTGGCTATTGGCGTACCCTTATCACTTAAGCCTGAATAATTGCTTATTGAAACGGTGACTGGATTGCCATTGTCATCAAATGAAATTTCTTTTTTTGTAGTAGTGCCATTGCTGTAATGTTGTTTTATTTCTACTTCTTCTGTTATTCTGAAAACAAAGCCTGTTTTAGAAATCTTTTTCAATGTTGTGCTACTATAAGCAGGAGTGTTAAGGCCTGTTTGCAGTAGAAATGGTATTAATGTATGCATGGTGCTTGATGCTTGATTGCTAACATTATCTTTGGCAGTAATTTTCTCAAAACAAGTCTCTCCTTTTAGGGTGTGCATGGCTAGATTTTGATACGTATAAGTCGTGGTCACTGTTCCTCCAACACCATCTGGTTTGATAAGGGCACCTAGCACTTGCATTGGTCCTCCTCGAATATATAAAATATCTTGAGCTGTCGATTTGCTTAGCGTATATTTTCCGGGATCCGACAATTTACAATACCTAAATTCGATAGTATGATTGAGGCCATCTGTAATTTTATCAACTACCATAGCATTTGAATTTGCTTGGTAGGTAAAAACAATTGGCTTATCATAGATGTTTGTTTCAATCATGATATCAATTTTGCCATCATTGTTATAGTCAAAACTGCTGCTGTTTTCTGGTGTTAAAACTCCGTTAACACTTGTTGTTTTATTTGCTGATGCTAGTTGAAAACTTAGGCCATTTTGGGAGAGGTATATATAAGTGTTCAATTCATTGTTTTGATAGAGTATTAAAATGTCCGCTTTCCCATCTTCGTTATAATCATTGATGATTACTTCCGTATTGTGGTCTGTCGTATTGAAATTGGGTAAATTTACCAGGATTGGATCGTTGAATGCTTTTCCGTTAAAGAGCATTATATTCCAAACAGGATTTCCTTTGTTTGTTGAATATTGCAATATGTCTACCAAGCCATCGCCATTATAATCGCCCATAAAATGCGATACCATAGGGTTATAAGCATTTGAATTTACATTCATTACTGATGATGGGGCTAGAAACGGTTGACTAAAACCTTCTTGGGTTATGTTGATAATGATGGCATAATTTTGAAAAATGGCCATCAACTCCGTTTTCCCATCGCCATTAAAATCAATTGCTTTTAATGGCGCATTGAAGGTTTGTAAATACTGTTGTGGTACAAAACTAAAATTTACAGCCCTGATGATGGCATTGGCATTATATACGACATAATCAGGGGTATCATTACCATCAAAATTACCTATCATTACATTGGTGCCGCTGCCTAAAAATTCATCATTGATCGAAAAGGCACTTGTATTTGGTTTGGGAGCAAAAGAGATATTGTTAAATTCATACACATTTATCCTTACCACGCCATTTAATTCCCAATGGTATAGCAATTCTGTTTTGCCATCTTTGTCAGTGTCTATGGCATTTAAGGATTGAATGATTAAGCCTGCCACCAATGTTCCTGAGGCGATTTGTATGTCATTTTGATACAATTTCCAGGTATCATCTGTTTGGATATTGTAACTAGGGTCTTGGCTATGTAACAATTTGTATTTTAAATACCCTCTCGACACCGTTAAGTAATCTGTTTGCCCATCGCCATTGAAATCGCCCACAATATTTTCTGCTACTTCGCCGACATGTGTTTTGCTACTTGTTGTATTTGCTATTGCCGTTTCTGGTTTGTTTCCCCAATCTATTTTGGTGCTATTTAAACGACTTCCATCCGAACCATTTTCAATGATTTCGGCTAACCATGAGTTTAATTCATCTTTGGCATAGTTGAAGGTATAATTTTTAAATAATGCATTGTTGGTAAATATTGTGATGCCCGCTAAAATTTTGGTTTGTGCGATGCTGCCAAATTCAGTATAATATACATTGTTATCGGCTCTGGTATCGTACAAAAACACTATTTTATTGCATGGTGCGATGCCTGCCATTTCGTTTCCTGTATATGCTATTGTTTCAATCCAACTTTCCCCTGCTGCTTGTCCATAAGTGAATTTAATATAATTGCCATTGGAGTCTGTTACCTTATTGATTCGCCACAAAAAACAATCTTTTTCAGCACCAATTCTTGAATCTTCGGTGTTGCCATATTCTATCGTTTTGCCATCTTTTGTCTGTAGGATAAAATGATTTTCTACTTGTGTTATTTTACTGTAATTTTCAACTTCAAGACCATATATTGCACCATCGGCACCATAGTTGTCCATTTTGCTTATTAGCCTAGCGCCATCTAAGGCAAAGCCATAGCGTAAGCTTGCTTCATTCGTAGTGTTGGTATGGTAATAATTAGATTTTCGTACTTTAGCGATGGCCGAAAGTCCGCTTATATCCCAAGCTTTTCCCATAAGTCCATTCCCTGCTTGTGCATTGTACCCTATGTTGATGCTTGGTTTTAGGTCTTGCGTGCCAATCGGAAGTGTGATTGGAATGGTATAGGTTGCTGCGCCTACCATATTGACGGATGCTTCTCCTGCAATGGTTCCCACCACATTTGAGGTACTAAAAACAGATTGGTTCGTTGGAATGCCTGTGTTGGACAAGTTGCCATATATGGCAGCAGGACTAAGGCTTGTATTGATTGTAAGTTTATAATCTCCTCGTTGGGCTTTGGCATTAAACCCTTCTTGTAAATTGATGTAATCTCTGGCAGCATAATACCCTGGTTCGGTAGGGATCTGGAGGTGTATGTTTTTATTGCCTTGCGCCTTGCATGCACTTATTGTTGCATAGTAGATACAAAATATGGAAACTAGGCTAAAAATTCTCATGGTATTGATTGCTTTTAAATGAAAAAAATAGGTTAAAAATTTTTGGTCAACAACTTGCGATGTTTTCATTGTATACTTGCCATGAATGTGTCATGGTAAAATTGCTATCTATTAGCGTCAATAGCATTATACAATGGCCATGATGATGCGTTTATTGTGTAATACTTCTGTTGAAAATTATTGTTTACGTTCCTATTGCATCACCAAACGCTTCATAAATTCATGTACTAAAAAGAATGCTTTGTTTTCATTGTTACTGCTGTGATTTAAGTCGATCAAATAATGGTGACATGCTTTAAAAATTAAAAAACGATTATTGTTTAGTTTTAATTGTATTGGGGTAATTATTTTTTTAAATTTTATGCTGATATAAGCAATGAAAAATGGAGGAATAGCATTTGTAAATTGCTATTCAATGTTGTGTAAGAAAGTATGCGTATTCCCACCAACATATTCATCAAAGTCTAAGAAGAGCCAACATGGCTTACGCTATTTTAAAAATGTACGATTTTAAAAATAAGACCACCCATTCTACCATCATGTTTATGGTAGAATGGGTGATTTTGTAAATTATACGCCGATAAGTTGTGTATAGGCTTCAGCAGACAATAGAGAAGCTAATTGACTTTGATCCGTAATTTTTAATTTAATCATCCAACCATCACCATAAGGGTCTGTGTTTACCAAATCAGGTTTTGATTCTAGTAAAGGATTGAATTCTAAAATTTCACCTGAAACTGGCAAAAATAGATCAGAAACGGTTTTCACGGCTTCTACTGTTCCGAATATTTCATCAGCGCCTAAAGTGCTGCCAGCGCTTGTAATGTCTACATATACGATGTCACCAAGTTCTTTTTGTGCAAAATCAGTAACGCCAACATAAGCGATGTCGCCTGCTACACGAATCCATTCGTGTTCTTTAGTGTAATGTAATTCTGATGGGAAATTCATGCTATTAATTATTTATGATATTACGAAGTAGACTCTCT
>JBEAZU010000068.1:0-4399 GCA_041169945.1 Bacteroidota bacterium | reverse complement strand
GTGGAGGACAAAGGGCTGCTTCTTGGACAGTAAACACCCTTCAAACCCTTGATAGCGCCACCCATAACCAACTTACAGAACACACTCAAATTATGAGCGGTGCCTCTGGAGGATTAATTGGTGCCTCATATTATAGAGAATTATTTTTACAACAAAAGCAAGGTAAAATCAAAGATGCAACCGATAGAAAATACTTTAAAAACATCACCAAAGATGTCTTAAATCCAGTGATCTTTAGCTTGGTAGTGAATGACATTTTCTTGCGTTACCAAACCTTCAATGATGGCATATATGAGCATCCCAAAGACCGAGGCTATGCGTTTGAAAAGCACATGAATGAGAACCTAGAGCAAATCATGCAAAAGCCAATTTCAGCGTATCAAATCCCAGAACAAAAGGCTCAAATTCCGATGTTACTCATCACCCCTACCATCACCAATGATGGGAGAAGGCTATTTATATCCCCACAACACATGTCCTATATGTGTACATCCACCCCTAAAATCAAACAAGCATTGTCTCAAAGAATAAAAGGCATAGAATTTAGTAGATTTTTTAAAGACCAAGATGCAAAAAACTTAAATTTTATGAGTGCCTTAAGAATGAGCGCCACTTTCCCTTATATTATGCCCAATGTACATTTGCCAAGTAATCCCGCTATGGAAATTATGGATGCAGGCATTGCGGACAATTTTGGCGTAAATAATGCCATCAAATTCATGTATGTTTTTAAAGATTGGATCAGTCAAAATACAGAAGGCGTAGTGTTTGTATGTTTAAGAGATTCAGAAAAAGAACTGGAGATAGAAAAAACACCAGGCATGTCTATTCTTGAAAAAGCTTTTAACCCTATTGGCAACATTTTTAATAGTTATGACTTTTTGCAAGACATTAACAATGATAATTTTATTGACTTTGCCCACAGTTGGTTTAAAGGTAAAGTGGAGATGGTAGAATTTAAATACTTACCTAAAGCACCCAATGGCAAGGTTGTAAACCATGTAGAAAATGCCAGTTCCAAAGAAAGAGCCTCTTTAAGTTGGCACTTAACCAATAAAGAAAAAGAAAGTATTAGAAAAACCATTTACCAAGACGACAATTTATTGGCTTTAAAAAAACTTAAAAAAATATTAGAATAATGGCAAAAGTACACTTACTATCTTGTAATTTAGCGACCTATGCTGCGCTATTTTCTAATTGTAGGGATAATCATTGGCTTTGTTTTTCCACAAAGTGTTGAGGCACAAAATGCCAAAACCATTGTGGTGAAAGGTACGGTGATAGAATCTATCAAAAAAAACACCTTAGCCTTTACACATATCCTCATCAATGATGGCGAACAGCATTTTATGGCCGATATTGACGGCAATTTTAGGTTTGAAATCAACCCCGCTTTAGTACATAAAATCACTTTCAAACAACCTTTATACAGGAACTTTCAGGTCAGCAAACACCTCGATTCCTTGTTAAAAATCAATCCATACTTTGAAGTTATATTGCATCCCAAAGCATTACACTTGGGTATAGATTCAAGTCAAGCCTCCGCAACAGCCATCATTGAAGAAGTACTGCTTAAAGCAGAGCAAAATAATCCGGACATAAACAACAATTATGCTTGCACGGGATACAACAAAATCGTACTCACCAGTAAAGAAAAAGATGCCACTAAAACTATATTTGATTACATCAACAAATATCTATTCAAAGGAAAAAATAGAACAGTAGTAGATGACCATCATATTTTTTTACTAGAAACAATTTCTGAAAAACAATTTATTGACCAATACCATCAAAAAGAATTGGTTACCGCCACAAAAATTTCTGGTATCCAAGACCCATCCCTCCTTCTTGCGGCTAACAATGCCGAGAACTTCACCATTTATGAAAAATTCATTAAAATTGCAGGAAGTCAATACATCAATCCAATCAATAAAAACACGCTTAAACGGTATCATTTTGAGATGGAAGACACCATTCCAGACCAAGAAGACACCTTGTGGTTGGTAAAATTTTCACAAAAAGAAAACAAAAATTTCCAAGGCCTTAAAGGCTTTTTATACATTAGTAAACACGACTTTGCGGTAAAGTATTTTACGGCTTCGCCAATGTTAGAATCCTCGTTCGGAAAAAACATATCGCAATCGTACGGTAAATTAAGCAATGGCAAATGGTTTCCGGTTCAGACCAATTCGATGTTGAGTTTTGGCCAATTAGGAAGTATCAATGGAGAGCTTTTTTTATGTTCAAAAAAGATAAACACCAATATTCAAATCAATAAAAACCTGGGTAAACAATATTTTAACGAATACATTTTTGAATACCATTCGGGATACAATATCGATAACGATGCCTATTGGGAAGAAAACAGAATGGATTACCTATCTCCTAAAGACCTCAACACGTATCTTCTTTACGATTCAATCAATAAAAGAAAATCGCTCGACAAGTTCATTGATATCGGACATAAATTATATTATGGCCAATTACCCTTAAACAAAATCAACATCGATTTGAATCGGATATTTTCGTTTAATGATTATGAAAAATTCAGAACCGGTTTTGGCTTTCATACCAACGAAAAATTATTCAAAAACTTTACTACTGGAGCCTATTTTGGCTATGGTACAAGGGATGAAAAATTCAAATATGGAGGAGATTTCAGTATTATTATCAATAAAGAAACCGACTTTAGCCTCAACTTCAAACACAGTAAAGACCTTTCAGAATCGGGCATTACCAATTGGGCTTTTAATGAATATTTATATTCTTCAGAAAGACTTAGAAAGTACCGCGTATTAATGAAAGATTGGGAAACACGCTCTGAAGTCAATTGTCAAGTTCACCCCATCAAATACCTAAACCTTCAATTAGGCATTGTACAAACAAATAAAACAACGACTTATGCCTACCAATATGCCTCAAGCAATAGTTTTAATTTTTTAGAATCCATACTTGGCGTAAGGTATGCCTATCGTGAACAATTTGTAAAAACAGAAAACACTAAAATCTCCAAAGGCAGCAATTACCCTATTGTATATTTCAACTTTACCCATTCTTTTGCGACGAATGCACAATGGGGAGAATTTGAATACAACAAATACGATTTACGAATTGACAAAATATTCAACACCCTCAACTTTGGCCATTCTACCATACAATTAAAAATGGGTTATATCGATAATGCCAAAATCCCATACATGAATCTCTATAACATCAGTGGAAGCAATAATAACAAAGACCTTACCTTTGTTACCCACAATAGTTTTATGACCATGGGCTACAATGAATTTGCCGCGAACCAATATTTAAACCTATTTTACAACCACAATTTCGGACGTTTTTATGCACGCGACCGGTTTTTTAATCCTGAAATTGAACTTATCGCCAACATGGGTTGGGGAACTTTGCTACATGCCGACCTCCACCAAGAAATCAAATTAAAATCTATTGAAAAGGGTTATTATGAAAGCGGTTTAAACATGAACAATATCCTTAATGTTAACCTTGTTGGTTTAAATATAGGAATAGGGGTTGGTTTTTTCTACAGAATGGGGCCATATACCTTCCAGCAACAAAGTCAAAACCTCATTACTAAAGTGACTACTAATTTTTACTTTTAGGTGAAATTGCTTTACTTAACAGCACTCATAATCAGGTGTAATAAATACGTTTTAATTTTACTGTCCCCTTCATTTTCTTCTTTCTCGGCCAAAGAAGGCAGATTTTCTTCAAAAAAATACAAGTTCCTCGACATTAGCAACACCGTTGAACTTAAGTTTTTCTCAAATGCATATTGAGGATTTAATTCTAGAATAATCGCCCCAATTCTTTTACTCAAATCTTTATACGGTTTAAAAAATTCGGATTCGTTGTACCGCTTTACCTGGTGATTTAAATAAGATTTAGAGGCTTCTTTGATCACCAACATTTGTAAAACTTTTTTATCTACATCAATTCCTCCTGCTGTATTTTCAATATTTCTCAATAACAATACATCTAATACAATCTCAATCTTTTTATAAGGATCTGTAATATTATTTGTTTTATATACAATTAAATATGCTAACCATTGCCAATACCAACTTAATACATACAATAAAAACATCTGTTTATTTTCAAAATAGCGGTAAATACTGGCTTCTGTGGTTTTCATTGCTAAAGCCAACTTCTTAAAAGTAAAATCTTCAATGCCAATACTTTCAATCATCAATATCCCCTCTACAATAATCTTTCTCCCTAATTCAGAATTTTTTGGTTCTCTTAAGTACAATTTTTCATTGATATTAATGTCTACTCCCCAATTCATAGTACAACTTTTATGTATAGCTAAAATATATTATCTGTAAATGTAATGAAAATATACAAAATAGTTTTATTATCAAATATAATAGTATTACTA
>JBEAZU010000067.1:0-8706 GCA_041169945.1 Bacteroidota bacterium | reverse complement strand
ATGTTGGTACCAACGGCAACTATTGGAGCAGTACGGTTAGCGGTACTAATTCTCGCAACCTGAACTTCAATAGCAGCAATGCCAACATGAACACCAACAACCGAGCAAACGGAAACGCTGTGCGTTGCCTTAAGGATTACAACATATTTAGGCTACGACCCTTTTTGAATTGTAAATGATGAAAAAAACAACTGCGACTCGCTCGTTCACTTCTTCGATGTGGACCAAATGCGATGAGTACAAAGTCTTAGGTAAGTAAATCTTGTACTTTGTACCTTATACCTTGTACTTTGTACCTTGTACTTAATACTTTGTACACCACTAGCTTAAGTCTTCCGTTCGCTGGATCAAGTCTTGAGCTTTTGCGAAGACTTGGTCCTACCATGATTAAAGTCTTCTGACTTGAGATACCATTATTCAATATATAAGATTTCTATCAATTATACTTTCTTGCCTAAGTAGTTTTTTGCGCTACTATATAAATATTCTTCTGGAAATTAAAAATTTATACCGCAAGTCTGAAGACGTTATTTATACTTGGTATTATCAATTAAACTGTAAACTTATTTTAGGATGACACATTTCATCCTTTTGTCTGAATTAAGATTTTTAGGATTAGATGATTTTAGGATGATTTCCCAAATCCTATCATCCTTTAATTTTTTCATCCTAATTCAGACACACTTAATGCCTTGGTACACGTCACCACTGCGTTCAGACGTGCACCAGCGCACCGTAAGTTCACTAGCGCCAGCTGGGGTAAAACGGTTGCTAGTTGCATGAACTCCTCTATGAGAGGCATTTTTTCGGGTGTTTCGTGATATGTTAGTACCTCTATTTCTACTGCTACCGAATTCACAAAATCATTATTTATAACATCCGCTAAAAATTGTTTACCTATTTCGGGCAATCTATCTGCAAACAAATGCGAAATTACATTGGTGTCTATTAAATACTTCTGTCCCATTCTCCTCTTATTTGCTCAATGTGTTGTTGAAATTTTTCTCCTTCAGTTTTGGTCAATATACAAAAAAATCAGAGGGTTTCTTTTTTGTGGGAGTTGTTACGAAAATAGTTTTAGCCTCTTCCTCTGTATAAGAAATGCAATGTACTTGCTTGTCTAAATAATCTTTTGGCAAAGAAACAGGGAAATCAAATCTTTCTTGTTGTGGAGTAATTACTTGTAGAATCATAATTCAAGTATTTTAGAGTGCATGTAATTTAGACGCTATATAAAATGGTTTTCACTGCTGGCGCACGTCAAATATTGGCCTTGTTTCCGCTGGTTCACGGCTTCGACGTGGACCAAATTCTAGGTTGAAACACCAAAGCAAGGTGCGCCCTAAAATCTATTTTATCAATCTAGTGCATTGCCTTTACTTTTTAGTATGCCCTCGTATCAAACTTGCATCTTCTCGTATCAAACTAGCATTGTTGTTGTTTTCGATGGTTCATTTGATCAACTGTTTGGCATGAAAGGATAAAGCAATATATACTTTAAATTCATTTTGTAAGGATAGACATTGCTAAAACCTAACAAAATCATAACATCCAAATGCTAAAAATTAAATTACTAAATATCCATAAAATTGATTGTAGAACTAAACTTACTACACGGCACCAATTGTTCATGCCTAGAGGAGATGTTTTTTATAGGCCTTATAACCGCCAAATTCTAAACTTCTCGTTGTAAACGAGGACTAGTATAAACGCTAACCTGCCTTGTATATCATAGACTTGTTGCCCTAGCAAACAAAAAAAGCCTCATCGTTGATGAGGCTTTTAAATCGTAAAGGTATACGATGCTTATTTTTTTGTTGAATCTTTTTTGGTTTGGTTGATTGGTGCACTTGGCTGACCAGCTTCCATCGCTTTTTCGATGTTTGCACTACTTTCTGTGGTAGTTGCTGAGCCTTCAGGACCACTTTTTTCTGGTCTATCCACCACAAAATTTGACAATAAACATAAAGAGATCAAAACAATAGCGAATCCCCAAGTAAGTTTTTCTAATAAATCACCCGTTTGAGCAACCCCTAACAATTGGTTTGACGATGCACCCATCATTTGACCAGCTCCTCCACCTTTAGAGTTTTGAGCTAAAACCACCAATACTAACAATACCGATACAATACAAATTAATACAATAACTGCCGTAAACATAACTATTTTTCTTCTAAGCTTTGAATAATACCTACAAAGTAAGTCTTTTTTTCAGGATATTTCAAAATTAATTTGTGATACATTTCAATTGCCGCTGAAATTTTCTTTTGCTTCACCATAATTTTGGCTAAAGTCTCCGAAATTAAGTTGTTATTTTGAACGGTACTCTTTATTGATAAATCCTTGTTATTACTTTGTAAGTTGTTGATTTCCTGTTTAGAAACCCTCGAGATGCCAGGTTTTAATTTGATAAAATTGTCTATAATTTCGTCTTGAATTTCTTTTTTATCAACACTAAGCAATCGTTGTTTCTTTTTTTCTTTTTTGATGGCCAATAAATATTCCAACAACAATTCATTCTCATTTTGATTGTCGAGTTCTATTTCTGTGGTTATATTTTTAAAATCTGATATGTCGAACAAATAAGACACCTTATTCTGTGCTGCTTCGGGCAGATTTTCTATGGCCGTTATGGCTGCATTGGCATCAATAAATAAATCTGTTGTAAGGGTAATGTCTCCTTCATCAACTTTATCAACCACCTCATAAGCCAAAGGCACTTCCGTTAAGGTAGTTTGATAAGGAAAAGATTCTTCAATAAAGGTATCAGCAATAATTCCATCTACAAACGACTCAAATTGTTCCGTGGCAACTGGTGCTTGTTCTTCATCTTGGGCAAATATAGCCGAAGGAATGGAGGTGTCCTGTACACCTTCCGTTAGGGCACTGTTTTGTTTCCAAAATTCAGCCGCTTTTAAGCGCATGTCGTGCCAGAAGAGTAAGTTGTTAGCGATCTCATCCGCAATTGCGGTAGCGTTCGTGTTAGGTTCTGAAATGGCGATATTTGACTCAATAACCTCGTCTTCTTGAGGGTTAGTGGCCACCACATGAGCATCCACTTCTACAAAAGGAACGGTATCAAGTGTAATTGTATTTATTTCTTCAAAAACCTCTTGCGCAATCGTGATGTCGGCTTTGGGTTGAAGTGCCAATACAACAGCCGGCGCTTGTAGGGGCTGAAATGGATATTCATCATGAATAATCCTTTTCAATACTATTCTATTGGCAGCATAAGCCGCAGCTGTTTTAAGTTTTTTATTGGCCAACATGGAGCCTGCATTGTGGCTTGCTTTGGCCAAAAGCATATAAGTAGTTTGACAATAGGGAAAGTTTTGCGCCACTTTTTCCAACGCGTCCACATCTGCTGTTACCAGCATTTCAGGATGTGAGACAAGATGAAGAAAGGTAAATCTATCCATTGTTAAATTACAAATTAAGGCGCATGAATTTTGAACAACTGTAGGCCAATACTTTATGTAGCCTTACATTACCAATTGGCAACGGTTTTATTGAATAAATCGAGTTCTAATTTTTCAGAAATACATTGAATCAAATTGGTTTCCTCTTGGGAAAGTGATTTGCTTTGTTCAAAATCGCAAAACTGAGCAAATTGTTGTTCTTTAAAACTCTCTTTCTCATTTTTGGTATTGATAAAGGTCATACTCAATTTGATGGTTAACCTGTTCGACGCAGCTTTATTGCCACTTGTAGGCGCTACCGGGGACAATTCGTAGCCCACCACACGACCAGACAATTGGTAGTCGCCACCAGAAGGCACAATTTTTAAACTCGTATTTTGTAAATAATAATTCCTCATCAATTCAGACAATTGTTGTCCCAATTGAGCGGGCATACTTCCCGATTCATTGCTGAAATTGGCAATGGAAATCGTTTTTACATCAGGCGGAATAGAAGAACCCGACAATGATACTTGGCAAGCCGAAAACAATGTGCTCATCATACACAGCCATAAGCCATAGACAACATACTTACAAGTCAATTTAATTTTCTTCAATATCGTATTGTTTTATTTTGCGGTACAAGGTACGTTCTGAAATGCCCAAATCTTGCGCAGCATATTTTCTTTTTTGATTATTTTTCTTCAAAGCTTTTAATATAAGCTCTTTTTCTTTGTCTTCAATAGACAAAGATTCGACTTCATGCTCCTGTATTTCTTCTATTTTATTGATTTCTATGGTCGTAGGCAAACTTGTTTTAACATTGTTTTGCTCTAAGAGTTTTGTAGAATTATAGCTACTGGCAGGAAAATCAGCCCCAATATTCTGAAATAAATCTTTGTGGTCATTGATGATTTGTTCATTGACTTTGCCACTTTTAAACATTTCAAACACCAGTTTTTTCAGCTCGTTCATGTCTTTTTTTAGATCGAACAATACTTGGTACAAGATGTCTCTTTCAGAAAAGTCTGCATCTCCTTTTCCGGCATAAGACATGGCGGTGGAGGTTATTTTGTCTTGAGGCAAATATTTCAACAAGGTTATTTCATTGATTTCTCGCTCCAATTCTAAGACAGAAATTTGTTCTACCAAATTTTTTAGCTGACGAATATTGCCAGGAAAACCATATTGTAGCAAAATGGCTTTGGCATTTTCAGTTAATTTGATAGGCTTTACCCTGTATTTTTCTGAAAAATCGGAGGCAAATTTTCTAAACAACAAATCCGCATCTTCCTCGCGCTCTCTTAATGGCGGCACATAGATGGGTACGGTATTGAGTCTGTAATATAAATCTTCTCTGAATTTTTTCTTTTCTACGGCATTCAACAAATTTACATTGGTGGCGGCCACAACCCTTACGTCTGTTTTTTGCACTTTGGAAGAGCCTACACGAATAAATTCTCCATTTTCAAGTACGCGCAACAAGCGTGCTTGTGTGCCGAGTGGCATTTCCCCAATTTCATCTAAAAAAATAGTACCCCCATTGGTGACCTCAAAATAGCCTTTTCTAGCATCTGAAGCGCCTGTAAAAGAGCCTTTTTCATGGCCAAACAATTCTGAGTCAATCGTCCCTTCAGGGATAGCGCCGCAGTTGATGGCTATAAATTGACCGTGTTTACGATGACTTAAGTGGTGTATAATCTTGGAAAACGATTCTTTCCCGCTCCCACTTTCCCCTGTAATCAAAACCGTCATATCAGTAGGGGCAACTTGCATCGCAACTTGTATGGCATGCTGAAGCAAGTGGGCATTGCCCACTATCCCAAACCGTTGTTTTACATTTTGTATTTCTGATGAAAAAGTCATTGTTGTTATTCGTTAAAGGTTAATAGTTTAGTGTTTGTCAAGACCAACATCCTTTGTATGAAGTATTCACTAGTAGGATAAAGCTTCGTGGCTACACCCTATGATTACCCCACTATCTCTCCATTTAAAGTGCCGGTGGTACAATGTGTAATTTTCACCTGAACATAATCTCCTTTTTTGCAGTTCTTTTTTGGGAAAATCACCCATTGGTATTGAGAATTTCTACCTCCCCATTCTTCTTCATTTCTTTTAGAGGGGCCTTCCACTAATATTTCAAAAGTTTTACCAACTACCTCATTGTTTTTTTCAAGGGTAATTTTTCTTTCCAGGGCAATCAATTCGGCCAATCGTCTTTGTTTAACCTCAGCGGTAATATCGTCTACCAAATTTTTTGCGGCAGGAGTTCCTGGGCGTTCAGAATAGGCAAACATATAGGCGTAATTGTAACGCACCTCTTTGAAAAGGTTTAAGGTATCTTGGTGTTCTTCTTCCGTTTCTCCGCAAAAGCCAACAATAATATCGGTACTGATCGCGCATTCTCCTTCCATGATACGGTGAATTGCCTCAATTTTACCTAAATACCATTCTCTGGTATAAGCCCTGCTCATGATGTCCAAAATTCTATTGTTGCCACTTTGTGCAGGCAAATGAATGTACTTACAAATGTTGTGGTACTTTTTCATGGTATACAGCACTTCGTCGGTAATGTCTTTGGGATGAGAGGTTGAAAACCTAATTCTCAACAAAGGATTTACCAGCGCAACCTTTTCAAGCAATTGGGCAAAATTAATTTGCGTTAAGCCATCTTCCGACTGCCAATGGTAGCTGTCTACATTTTGACCTAATAAAGTAACTTCTTTATAGCCTTGGTTAAATAAATCATGGGCTTCTTTTACAATAGAATTGGCATCTCTACTGCGCTCACGACCGCGGGTATAGGGCACAATACAAAATGAACACATGTTGTCGCAGCCCCTCATGATAGAAATATAGGCGCACAAACCATTAGAGTTCAATCGTACAGGGGTAATGTCGGCATAAGTTTCTTCTCTTGACAAAAATACATTTACCGCCTTGTGGCCATCGTCTACTTGTGCTAACAGTGATGGTAAGCTTTTGTAGGCATCGGGCCCAACCACCATGTCGACTAATTTTTCTTCGTCTAACAATTGTGCTTTTAAGCGTTCGGCCATGCAACCAAGCACCCCAATTTGTAGGTCTTTATTTTTCTTTTTCACAGGACCAAAAGCCGCCAATCGCTTGCGCACTTTTACTTCTGCATTGTCTCGAATAGAACAAGTATTTAAAAAAATCACATCCGCTTCGTGGTAATTTGACGTTGTTCCATAACCCAAGTCAATCATGATGGAAGTTACTATTTCGCTGTCAGAAAAATTCATTTGACAACCATAGCTTTCAATGTATAATTTCTTTTGTGTTGGCGTAGCATTATCTTCAGAAATACGTGCTAATTCACACGCCTCTTTATCTGTTTCTTTGATGATGTCGATATCGGCAATTATATTGGTCATGGTTACATTTTCAAGAGTACAAATGTACATAAAAAAGTGAAGAGTGCGTACGTTTTAAGTGCGCTGTTTTTATGGGGTGCTGCGTACAGGGTACTGAGTACATTGATAGGTTGTCTAATGTAATTTTATACCCTTAGATTTGACAACAAGAAAAAATGCGAGTGCCGAAAAAAGTGACAAATATTAGAATAAAAGTAAAGATTCATAGGTAAGCGAGTTTTTCAGCAAGCCCTATTCAAGAAAAATAAAATTCATGCTACTGAACCCAAGCATTGCATATTCCTCCATTAACCATTCTTCTTATCCCTGAATTTGACAAATAAATATCCAATACCCAAGCCTATGACACAACCTACTTGGTTTAGTACCACATCGCTCATACTACTGGTTCGTCCTACAATGAATGTTTCTTGGATAAATTCCAACAAAATTCCTCCTGCCAAACAACTCAAAAAAGCAAGCAGGTAAGGGCGTTTTCGCCTGCTAAAATAAGTCATCAAAGCCAAGGCCCAAAGGGCATAACAACCCACATGGGCATAATCGGAAAAGTTGTCGAGCAAGTAATTTTTATTGAAAAACAAGTGGTATTTTTTGGCATACGTCGACTTCAACAAGGGCTGTTTTATGTTTTGTTGGTCACACATACTGCCCAATAATGGGATAGCCGCATTGATATTTTTATCCACACATTTGATGCCTCCCGCTTCGTAAGCCGTCCCAAAAGCAGGGTAATGAAATGATTGGAAACAAGCGATGCTAGGATAGTTGTATTTTCCATGCCCATCGTAATAATACACGGTTGAGCCAGTCTCACTCATGAAATTATCTCCTACCAAAGGCAATTCGTGGTAAATTGCAGTCTGTTGCTCATGTGGCAAACACGACAAAGCCGCAATCGCCAAGTAAACGACAAGGGGGTGTGTAAAAAAAGCGAAAACAGCTCGTAGCTTATCGTTCATATAGTATAAAATGCCCCTACAGTAAGCAGGGGCATTTATTTTAGTCCAATGCTAATCTTTTCATGTAGGTATCCAAATCTTTGTCGCCTCTGCCAGAAAGATTGATCACCACCGTTTCATTTGCTTTGGCTTTCAAATAAGGCAAGCAAGCCAAGGCATGAGAAGTTTCCAAGGCTGGAATGATTCCTTCTAATCGGCACAATTCCAAGGCTGATGTCAGGGCTTCTTCGTCGGTAATGGAAAAGAATTTCCCTCTTTTACTTTCAAACAAATGGGCATGTAAGGGACCAATTCCTGGATAATCCAAGCCAGCAGAAATAGAGTAAGGCTCAACGATTTGTCCATCGTCGGATTGCATCAAAATGGTTTTGCTACCATGCAACACACCCGAAAAACCAAGGGCAGTGGTTGCCGCCGAATGACCAGTAGAAATTCCCATCCCTGCTGCTTCCGCAGCCACCAAGGTCACTTTTTCATTGTCAAGATAATGGTAAAAAGCACCGGCAGCATTGCTTCCGCCACCTACACAGGCCACCACATAATCAGGGTCTTCTTTGCCCGTTTTTTCTTTGAGCTGCCATTTAATTTCTTCACTGATGATAGATTGAAATCTCGCCACCATATCAGGATATGGATGTGGACCAACCACAGAACCGATGATATAATAGGTGTCGACAGGATTTGAAATCCAATCGCGCATGGCCTCGTTGGTAGCGTCTTTTAGGGTACGGCTGCCACAAGTTGCTGCCCTCACTTCTGCCCCTAACATTTTCATACGCAATACATTCGGTGCTTGTCGCTGAATGTCCACTTCTCCCATATACACCACGCATTGCAAACCCATCAACGCACAAGCGGTAGCCGTAGCCACGCCATGTTGTCCGGCACCCGTTTCGGCGATGATACGGGTTTTGCCCAAACGTTTGGCCAAGATAATTTGCCCCAAAGTAT
>JBEAZU010000066.1:0-5825 GCA_041169945.1 Bacteroidota bacterium | reverse complement strand
GAATATGAGTTTAAAATGTGGAATTGTTGGTTTACCAAACGTAGGCAAATCAACATTATTTAATGCAATTTCAAATACCAAAGCAGAAGCCGCCAATTATCCATTTTGTACAATTGAGCCTAACGTTGGAATTGTTACTGTTCCTGATGAAAGATTAACCATTCTTGAAGCATTAGTAAAACCAAACAGGGTTGTACCAACAGTAATTGAATTTGTAGACATCGCCGGTTTGGTGAAAGGAGCAAGCAAAGGTGAAGGATTAGGAAATAAATTCCTTGCCAACATCAGAGAAGTGGATGCCATCATTCATGTCATAAGATGCTTTGAAGATGATAACATCGTGCATGTTGCAGGAAGTGTTGACCCTTTGTTTGACAAAGAAGTAATTGATACTGAATTACAAATTAAAGATTTAGAATCAATAGATAAAAAAATTCAAAAAACAGAAAGAGCAGCAAAAGCAGGTGATGCCAAAGCAAAAGCCGAGTTAGCTGCCCTACTAAGATACAAAGCTCATTTAGAAGCAGGAAACAGTGCTAGAAGTTTAGACACTTCAGACGATGAGAAAAAAGCAGTAGCTGACTTAGAGCTACTAACGGATAAACCCGTAATCTATGTGGCTAATGTTGCTGAAACAGAAGTAAATACAGGGAACAAACACGTTGAAGCACTTAAAAAAGTAGCGGACACAGAAAATGCAGATGTTATCATTATTAGTGCTGCACTTGAAGCACAAATAGCGGAGATTACTGATTTAGAAGAAAGAGAAATGTTTTTGAATGAATATGGACTTAAAGATTCAGGATTAAGTAAATTAATCAGAACGTCATATTCACTCTTAAAGTTAATCACCTATTTTACAGCAGGAGTTCAAGAGGTAAGAGCATGGACAATTCGTAAAGGTTGGAAAGCACCTCAGGCGGCAAGCGTTATTCATACCGATTTTGAAAGAGGATTTATTAAATCGGAAGTAATCAAAATCAAAGATTTCCAACAATTCAAAACAGAATTGGGTTGTAAAGAAAATGGTAAAATTTCCATTGAAGGAAAAGAATACGTAGTAGAAGACGGTGACATTATGCATTTTAGATTTAATGTGTAACCAAATTTTAAATAATAGAACCAAACTTTAGTCATAAAATTTTAACACAACAATTAATTAATTTCGTATGAGAGCAAGATTGATTTTTTTGGTGCAAAACAGAGGTGCAGTAGTACCTTTTCACCATCAACACATTATTTCCGATGTATTTAAAGGATTAATGCGCGACAATGCTGAACATAAAGGCTATGCTTATTGCAACTTTTCAGCACTTAAAGGACAAATTAGAGTAGTAAGAGACGGACTACAATACAGTTCTGAAAAAGTAACCATTGTTGTAGCAAGTTTAAGTAAAGAGTATCTTGAAGCAATGATTGCTAAACTTTTTGAACAACGCAGCATTAAAATCGGAGAACTTATCATGGTTCCTGAAAGTGTTGATGTAGAAGAAGAAGTTGTGCACGAATCTCCTTTAAAGTTCCTTTGCTTATCTCCTATTGTTATATGTAGCCCTGAAAGATCAAGTGATGTGGAATGCAAAAGATTCGTATCGCCATTTTCAGATGAATTCTCAGATTTAATTTACGAAAGTACCATGATCAACATGGAACGCTCGGGCTTGTATACTCCTGAAGAATTTGCGACATTCTCTAAATTCCAAGTAGTGCCAGACGAAGGATATTTGAATAAAATCAAAGAAACCGTGAAGAAAATGGCTCGTATCTATCCTGCATTTGAAGAAGACTTTATGTATGAAGTACGTGGCTATACGTTGCCTTTCACGCTTTATGCTGAGCCTAAAGTATTAGAATTCGTATTAAATTGCGGTATTGGTTCATTAACCAAACATGGTTTTGGTATGTTAGATATCGCTACCAACGATTTCAAAAAGAAATCTGTGCGTAACGAATCAGCGACTAATCAAGCAGCGCCACCGTTATTCCAAAGAGTAAATGTAATCGAATAATAAGATTTCAATTCCCACTTATAAGGCCTATCCATTTCATTATGGATAGGCTTTTTTTATCTAGGGCATGTTGAAAACTTCCTTACCTATTAATCTTACTTTCATTCTAATATTTATCACTTTTTTCCCTTGATGAAAAATTAACCAACGAAAATCAAGACTCCGCCACCGCAGACATTTGTATAAAAAATGCTACAAATTTGCGCCATTACACTGAAACAAACTCGCCCCAAATTTGTTGGAAACACAAAATAATCGTGTGGCTCAAACAGTGTTTTGTTTTTAACCGCTTTCCCGAGAATATCGGGATCACGTATTTTTTATAAGTTCGAATGCAAGACAATTCAAAGATTGCGCATGATTTTCTTGCATTTTACACGCTATTTTTAATCATAATTTACTACCATTTAAATTGTTAATGATTTATCAGCAGACCCTATCTACAACGAATAATGACAACAATCCTTTTCCAAAATTGATTGCGCACAACAAAGTCCAACACCATACGACAGGCATATAAAGCAAAAAGCCTTTGTACTATATGTACAAAGGCTTTTTGCTTGAATGATAAAAAACTTATTTTTTAGTAACGATAAACTCAACTCTTCTATTCAATGCCCTTCCTCTAGGCGTTCTATTACTTACAATTGGTTGTGTTTTGCCATAACCTTTTGCCATTAGCCTATACTTATCTACCCCTTTGTGCAATAAATAATCCATGGCCCAATCGGCTCTATGCTGAGACAAGGTAACATTGTAATCATCGGTCCCAACATCATCGGTATGACCAGTTAATTCAATTTGCATCGTAGGATTATGCTTCAAAATATCAGCTAACTCATTCAACTCAGGCACATCTGTTTCTTTAACTTCTTGTTTGATGTCAAAATATACCGTTTTCAAAATATACTGATCACCAACAACTACTTGCGCACGACCTTCTTTTGTACTCATTAACCTTTTAAAATCATCCAAGGTTTTACGAAGACTTGCAATATCGTCTTCATGCAATTCTAATGAATCAATTCTTTCTTCATGATTTTCAAGCACTTTCAAGATACTGTCTCGGTCATGTTCAAGTTTCTTAATTCTATCTTCGTAATCACATTTTTTGGCTTGCTCGTCTTCTCTTTTCTTAAACAATAATCCCAACATTACTTCATGCGTTTGCCCTACTTGGTTATTGTAGGTTCCACCTAAAGCATAATCATAAGTATACCCAAATACAAATTGGTCATGAACTTTAAATCCAACCATTGGCGTAATTGCATTGTAGCTACGGTACATGACCCCCGCCCATATTTTATCTTTTTTGAAATAGGCAACAGCGTTGGCATCATATTGCAATGGAGCACCAGGCTGTGCTCTCAAAATCACCATAGGGTCAATATGGGTATTTTCATTAAGGACAATATTGTATTTGGCATTCAACAAATACTGTCTAGACAAACGATAGTATAAACTTTGAGAATTGTCAAAATAAGAGGTACTAGTAGCCAATATATGGGGTAAAGTTGCCCCAATTTGAAATTTTGAAAGGTTATAATGTAAACCAAAAGAGGCATCGAATGTGGTAGCACTTTTAGCGGTTGTAAATAAATCAGGGTCATTAAGATCTTTTACAATCACATCGGCGAAATTAATTCTACTGTTTAACAAACCAGCCGAAACACCAAATGTTAAATTTTGAGTTGCGCTTAAATCAACCCGATAAGAATAGGCTGCCAAGGCGTTTATAACGGCAAATTCCGCCGCTTTATCATAATACACCATCCCACCTAAACCGGCTTTATTGGATTTTAAAGGACCATCAATCGTAATTGCATTGGTAGTTGGTGCACCATTGATTCCCGTCCATTGATTTCTCCCAAAAACGAAAATGGAGGTTTGGTCTTCTACTCCTGCATAAGAAGGATTATACAAGAAAGGTTTGTAATAATTATGGCTAAACATCGGCACTTGTTGTGCTTGCGCAAACCCAACAGTAAATAAAGTAATGGCTAGTATATATATATATTTCTTCATGACAATTTCTTTTTAATAATTATAGAATGAATTATTTCCCTTTAAGAATATTCACATGTCCTTTATAAATTTTTTCGATAGAATCACATGTTATCACGTAGAAATAGGCACCATCAGGAAGAATTGAACCTTTGTAAGTGCCGCCCCAATCATTGTTATAAGGTTGAGAAGTGTACACTTGATCGCCATAACGGTTTACAATGACAACTTTACAATCAGGATGAGAAGAAATTTTATCAATCCACCAGGTATCATTGTAACCATCACCATTTGGGGTAAGCGTATTGGCAATAATGATGGCTTCTTCTAACACCTGTACAGTATCGGTATTCACACAAGCATTAGCATCTGTAATGGTTACACTATAAAAACCAGTTGAATTAACCGTAACCGTTTGTTTCGTTGAATCTTGTATTGGTCTGTAGGCTGATATAATCTTCCATAGATAAGAAGTCATATTGGCACTTGTAGTAATTTGAGTACTGTTCCCTTTTTCTACATATGGTTCATTTGGATTAAAGCTAACCACAGGCAAGGCATAAACGGTAACCAAATTCGATACCGTATCTTTTCTATTGTTAATCCCCGTTTCTACCAATAAAGTTACCCTGTATGTCCCTGGTGCAGCATAGGTATGATGCGCAATTGGGCCGTAAGCAAAATTAGTATTGTCTCCGAAATTCCATCTGTAAGTAGGGAAATTGGTATTGGCCTCCGTGGTAGTATTGGTAAAAGTCATTTCTTTTTTATCACATACTGCAGGAGAGGTAAAGGAAGGTTTGTATGCTTTCACCGTAACTTTTCCTTTGTTAACACAAGTGTTCGCATCTGTAATTGTTACTGCATATACACCTGCAGTATCTGCTTCCAATACTTGATTAGTTTTTCCAGTATTCCATAAATAAGAAGACGCAGCGGTAACACTTACCGCAATTATACCTGTACTAGGCAAAACAGGGGCAGCAGGGGCAAACACTACTACAGGCAAATCAAATACGGTAACATTCTGAGAAACAGAATCTACAAACAAACCATTACTAGATTTCACAATCAACTTAACGGCAAAAGTACCCGCTTTTTTAAATTTATGTTTCACTACTAAACCAGTAGTAATCGTAGTATCGCCAAAATTCCAAGTATAGGTTCCGTTATGGATATTTTTAGTAGCCGTAGTATTGGTAAATGTCATTTCATTACCCAAACAAACTGAAGGAGCGTCAAAAGAAGGGGTATACGGATTAACAATAACGTCACCATTTCCCTTACAACCATTTGCATCCGTAATGGTGACACTATATTTGCCGGCCGTATCAGCGCTCAACACTTGTGTTGTTGCTGTAGTATTCCACAAATAAGCACTGGCTGCCGTTACACTTACCGCTACATTACCCGCACTAGGTAAGACAGGTTTAGCAGGGGTAAATACTACCACAGGCAAGGTATTGACTACCACATTTTGAGAAACAGAATCCACACAACCATTGCCTGAATTGATAACCAATTTGGCTAAATAGGTGCCTGATTTTTTGTAGGTATGTTTTTGAATGGCAACGTTGGCAGACGTTGAATCTGCAAAATCCCATAAGTAAGTAGGAGATTTTGAGTTAGCGGCAGAAGTCGTATTCGTAAATACAGTAGGAACATCCAAACAAACGGTAGGTGCCGTAAAAGTTGGTTTAGGAACCAACATCACGTCAACCCCTACATTACTAATGGTAGAACATGCAGGAGAAGCACTATTGGTAGCATTTGTAATGGTGTTTAAAGTAATGGTTGCTTTGGTAGCACCAT
>JBEAZU010000065.1:0-4152 GCA_041169945.1 Bacteroidota bacterium | reverse complement strand
TCGGCCGTTTCAAAAATAAGTTGTATGTCTTCTTTGAAAAGGTCTTTTATTCCTAATAGGTGCTTAACACTAAGTTGTTGCGATTTATGCATGGGGTTATTTTAGGAGCCAAACATTATCTTCTTTTCCACCTTGTTCTTGAAACTGTACGACTACCTTTTCAGAAACAAGACTGTTGACACTTTTACCAATATAATCAGCAAAAATGGGAAGCTCTCTTGAATATTTTCTATTGATCAACACTAATAATTCTACTTTTGCAGGTCTTCCAAAAGCGGTCATGGCTTCCATGGCAGATTTAATGGTACGACCGGTGTAAAGTACATCATCAATTAAGATTACTTTTTTGTTTTCTATGATAAAAGGCACATCCATGGCATAACTAGAGGCCATCACTTCCCTGCGTTTAAAATCATCTCGGTAAAAAGTGATGTCTAATTTGCCCAAAGGAATTTCTTTGCCGATCAGTAATGTCAATTGTTTTTGGATACGTGTAGCCAAAAAAACGCCTCGAGGTTGTATGCCTAGAATGACTGTATTTTCGAAGTCTTGATGATTCTCAATAAGTTGCTGGCACAATCGGTTGATGGTGATGGTGAGCAATTGTTTGTCAAGGATATTCAGTTTTTGCATCTGATATTTCTAAATTGAGCAAATATAGGAAAATCCTTTTAGGAATGTTTAATTTTAATTTTAAATCTATGGATGTATTTGCTTCCTTTGATGGGAGGGGAGCGCATAGTATTTACTATTTTTTGATGTGTAGCTTGGCTATTGGATGATCATTCTTGAAAAGCCAGTATCCACGGGTTTTCGTAAATTCATGCAAATATAATACACACAATACCAAACTCTCTTGTACAAAAAGCGAGATTAACTTTTTAATTTATTACTTTTGTAAATTGTAGTGTGTTGATTAATTTAAATACAAGTGAATTGACCAACATACGCAACCCAACATTCAAAATTCAACAAAGTGGCTTCGTCAAATTTTATAGATTACGTTAAAGTGTGTTTCCGTTCGGGCAAAGGTGGTGCAGGTAGTGCTCATTTTCGTCGCGAAAAATTTGCGCCTTTGGGTGGTCCTGATGGTGGTGATGGTGGTCGCGGTGGTCACATCATCCTGAAAGGAAGTAATAATTTTTGGACCCTGATACATTTAAAATATAGAAAACATATTATCGCAGAGGATGGGGTAAGTGGTGGCGAAAGCCGTCAGTCTGGTGCTCAAGGCGAAGACGTAATCATAGAAGTGCCTTTGGGTACGGTGGTAAGAGATGCGGAAACAGGGGAGCTTAAATGTGAAATTACCGAAATTGGACAAGAAGTAATTGTGTCACCAGGGGGGAGAGGTGGTTTAGGAAACGACCATTTCAAAACTTCGACCAACCAAGCGCCACATTATGCACAACCTGGAGAACCAGGCACCGATGATTGGTTGATTTTAGAATTGAAATTATTGGCAGATGTTGGTTTAGTGGGTTTTCCTAATGCCGGTAAATCTACCTTATTGTCCGTGGTTTCTGCGGCTAAACCTGAAATTGCAGATTATCCTTTTACGACTTTAGTACCTAATTTAGGAGTAGTGAGTTATAGAGATGGTCAGTCGTTTGTGATGGCCGATATTCCTGGAATTATTGAAGGGGCGGCTGAAGGTAAAGGCTTAGGAGTTAGGTTTTTAAGACATATTGAAAGAAATTCAATTTTGCTGTTCATGATTCCTGCGGATACCAATGATATCGCTAAAGATTATCAGATTTTGTTGAATGAGTTAAAGAAACACAATCCTGAATTATTGGATAAACGTCGTTTGTTGGCCATTACAAAATCAGATATGCTCGACGATGAATTGATGGAGGCCATGCGCAAAGAAGTACCTAAAGATATTCCTTCCTTATTTATTTCTTCTGCTACCCATTATGGCATTACAGAATTGAAAGATAAAATTTGGCAGGCTATTCATCAAATTTAGTGTCATGTTGACAGTGTTATTGTTTTGGCAATATCATTGTAAAGTATAAAATGAATAGCGCATTACCATCACATGTTGTGTAGGTATGCAATGATTTGATTTAATTAAAAATAAGTATACCTATGAACAAGGAACAAAAAGAAGTGACAGAAGAGGAAGTAACTTCTGAAGCAACTGCTCCACAAGAAGAAGAAATTCAAGTACCAGAACTTTCAGAAACCGAAAAATTACAGGCAGAAGTACTGGAATTAAAAGATAAATTTTTAAGATTACAAGCTGAATTTGATAACTTTAGAAGAAGAACGGCCAAAGAACGTCTTGATCTTATCAGTACGGCTTCTAAAGATCTTGTCGCTAATTTAATCCCTGTGTTGGACGATTTCGAACGTGCGACCAAAACCATGGAAACGGCTACGGATATTGATGCCGTAAAAGAAGGGGTAACGTTAGTATACAGTAAGTTTTATAAAATATTAGAAGCAAAAGGCTTGAAACCAATGAATTCCACTGGTGAGGCGTTTAACCCTGAAATACATGAAGCAATTACTCAAATCCCTGCTCCTTCGGATGATCTCAAAGGAAAAGTAGTGGACGAAGTAGAAAAAGGTTATTACTTAAATGAAACGGTGGTACGTTTCGCTAAAGTAGTTATCGGCGCATAAGTCAATTCACTTGTTTGTGTTTATTATTTTTAAAACAAGTTTTATCAAGCAATCATTATCATGGCATCAAAAAGAGATTATTACGAAATATTAGGCGTTTCCAAATCATCAAGCGCTGACGAAATTAAAAAAGCTTACAGAAAACTAGCCATCCAGTTTCATCCAGACAAAAATCCTGATGATCCTTCTGCTGAAGATAAATTCAAAGAAGCAGCGGAAGCCTATGAGGTCTTGAGTAATCCTGAGAAAAAACAACGTTATGACCAATATGGTCACCAAGCTGGCAATGGTGGTGGTGGCTATGGTGGCGGTGGCTTTGGTGGTGGCATGAACATGGATGATATCTTCTCTCAGTTTGGAGATATTTTTGGTGGCGGCTTTGGTGGCGGCGGCGGAGGAAGAGGACAAGGGGTAAGACGTGGTTCTAATTTAAGAATCAAACTTAAACTTAACCTAGAAGAAATCGCCAACGGTGCTGAGAAAAAAATTAAAGTAAAACGCCATGTCAGTTGCAAATCGTGTAACGGAAATGGTTCTAAAGGGGGCACTTCGACCCAAACTTGTGGTACTTGTAACGGACAAGGACAAGTAAGAAAAGTCATGAACACCATGCTTGGGCAAATGATGTCTACCGCTACCTGTCCTACTTGTAATGGCGAAGGAAGTTCAATCAAGGAAAAATGTACGACCTGTCACGGCGAAGGACGTTCTTTGGAAGAAGAAGTAATCAATATTAAAATACCTGCAGGTGTTGTCGACGGCATGCAATTGTCGATGAGCGGCAAAGGAAATGTGCCTCAAAGAGGGGGAATGGCAGGCGATTTGTTGATTGTCATTGAAGAAGAAGAGCATGACGTGTTGAAACGTGATGGTATTAATGTTATATATGATTTGTATGTCAGCTTTGCAGATGCTGTTTTAGGCACTTCGGCGGAAGTACCCACTATTGATGGAAAGGTGAAAATTAAAATCGAACCGGGAACACAAAGTGGAAAAGTATTACGATTAAGAGACAAAGGAATCAAAGATATCAATGGCTACGGCAAAGGTGATTTACTGATTTATGTAAATGTTTGGACGCCAAAATCGTTGAGTAACGAAGAAAAAAGCATCATAGAAAAATTAAAAGATTCTCCCAATTTTAAACCCAATCCTGTTAAAGGGGAAAAAGGTTTCTTCGAAAGAATGAAAGAATATTTTCACTAAAAAAAAAGTCCCGACCACATCGGGACTTTTTTTTTGCAATCGCTTTATTGTCTCATATAGTTATCATGCAATTTGTCTAAAAAAGTAAATTTAAGGCAACCTTTAAGGTATAAATGTAGTAAAACTCATTTCCCCGAAAATCTTCTTTTAGTTCAATAATATTGATTACTTTAGGGGACTGTTCCATTGAATTTAAATTTAATTGACCTATACTTACGATGACAAAACTTACTAATCTTGCTTCTTGGAAAAACTTAAGCAATCATTTTGACCTAGTACAACATCAATCTATCAGAAGTCTTTTTGAAAATG
>JBEAZU010000064.1:0-6918 GCA_041169945.1 Bacteroidota bacterium | reverse complement strand
GCAGGGCAATAAATAAACGTTTTATAAAATTGGTTTTTAGCATTTAAACGACAAGTGCGATTAAGGTAGTCATTGTCTTAGCGGAAGCCATTGCAATGTAATTTAGTAAATGTCTTGATTTAAAAAGACCAAAGACCTGAAAATTATTATTGCCTACAAGTAAAATGAATTTGTATCAGGGCAAACGCATTAAAATAATTGAATAAATTGAAAACATAGCCTTATATATCCGTGAAAATCCGTATCATCTGCGTGCCATTTATTTATTCTTTTAAAAAATAAATAAAAATTGAACACAGATGGAGCATATTATGCGGATAAACGCTGATGATGCCTCTTTGTACCTTCTATTCATGCAAATAAAACCACCATTTTAATGCGTTTGCCCTGACTTTTATATACGACATGAGGGCAAGAATGATGATTATTAACAACCCAATCGTAGAACAGCGCCATTAATGTTAGTATTTCCCATCGCAAAGCGCCTTCCATTTTCGTATCTATAATACCTAAATTGTTGCAAGATTGAACAACCACGTTGCAAGTTTGAAAAACAACGTTGCAAGATTGTACAACCACGTTACAAGTTTGAACAGCAACGTTACGAGTTTGAACAACAACGTTACAAGTTTGAACAACCACGTGGCAAGTTTGAACAGCAACGTTACAAGTTTGAACAACCACGTGGCAAGTTTGAACAGCCACGTTACAAGTTTGAACAACCACGTGGCAAGAAAGTAAACAGGTAGCACTTAAACCAAAAAAAGCGCTTCACTAAAATAGTGAAGCGCTTTATAAATACAAACACAAAAAGTATTATTCCACTACTAATTTAACACTCGCAGCAGCATTGTCAGAAGATACTTTTACTACATAAACACCTGAATTTAAAGATGAAGCAGCAGAGAATAATTGTTTTCCTTTCGCTAAAATCCCTTGGTGTAAAGTAGCTACTTTTTCACCTGTTAAAGCAAATACTTCAATCGATACTTGTGAAGTTTCAACCAATTCAAAAGCGACATTCACTGCACCAGTAGAAGGATTTGGATACACAGAAAACTCACTGTTCAAGAAAGCAAGATCATCTAAACCAGTAACCGATACTTTAGCACTAGTCCAACGCGCCATATTGTTCACCGGAGAAGCCACAACTGGTTTAAAGTCTAAGTTAGGCACATCATTTAATTCAGTTAATACATCACCAGCAGCATAAGAACCAGTATTAATGACGTTAGCGTTGTCAGAAGCAGCAATCCAAGTATGTAAAGAAGTCAATGGGCCATCAGTAGCCACTTCGACTAATCCATCGGCCGTAAGTGTTGAAGGGTTAAATGCAACAGCAGTACTTGCGATGTAATTTCCTTGAAACTGTACTTTTGAATTAAAGTCTTGAGGCACCGCATCCACGCCAGCATTTGCAATAGAAGCACTACCATCAATCATTACAAAGTTTCTATATCCTAAGAAAACAGAATTCAAAATAGATAGTTGAGAATTTCTTCTAATACGAGCTCCTCTACGGAAAGCTGATTTTTGATCATTCACTACATCGTTTGGATCAACGGTTAAGCTAGCCCAAGACCCGCCTGGCTTTACAGGACCTACCATGGTCATGTTAGAGAAAACAGCCGTGGTTAAAGGTAAGTTGCTAGATCCATTGGCATCGTTATCTGATTCGAAACCTTCAGAAGTAGAAGCGCCAGATTGTGCTTTCCATGACAAATCAAATTGTGACGGAATTTTATACCCAATACCGTATTGTACTTGTCCTGAATAACCATTATCAGTATCAAAATCATCATCTGTACTTCCAAAAGCAATCAAGTGTTTACAGTTAACTGTTCCACCAAACCATTCAAAAGAATCATCATTAACATAAGATACTTGAATATGGTCAATGGAGGTATTTTTACCAACAGAACCAAAAGTTACCCCATTAATTTCTTTGTTTACATCCAAGGCTAAGCCACCAAACTCAACCCTTAAATAATGAATAGAACCAGAGTTATCATCATCGTTAGTACCGCCGTGTTTACCACCTAAACCACTTTTATAGTTGGTAACTTTATTGAATCCTTCCATTTGTACATCTGTACCAAGGTTGTTTTTAGCATCTCCAAAGATCGCTAAGCCACCCCAATCGCCACGAGCACGATCGCCATCATAATTTGAAGTCATGACAACAGGCATATCAGCCGTACCGTTTACCACTATTTTACCACCTTTACAAATAACAATCGACGCATAATTACCGCCTAATACATCTGCTTCTCCCCTGATAATGGTACCGGCAGGAATGGTTAATGTAGCCCCTGATTCTACAGAAACAATACTTTGCAATAAATACACTTTAGAAGCATCTAAAGTCAAATCGCTTGAAATGGTTACCACGCCACCTGAAGCAGCACAAAAAGTAGTAATGTCAGTTACGTCTGGATATACCGTTGCTCCAGGATTCCAGTTAGTCCATGTTTTAGTCCAGTCTTTGGCTGGATCAGTACTTAAGGCGCCAACGAAATCAGTTTTGTCTGTAATTTGAGCACTTGATTCCACTGCAAATAATGCAAGAACACCTAGTAAAGTAAGTAATGGTTTTTTCATGATCGTTTTTGTCTTGATTTAGATTTGATACAAAAGTACGGTTGGTATATAAATTAAAAGAGGTCTTAATTTTAAGAGATTGTGAAATTAGAGGTGTAAATATTACCTGATGGTTACTAAAAAAAGCGAATGGTTTACATTCGCTTAATATTAGATTGGCAGCTACATGGGCAAACAGTATTGCTCCAGTATTTGGGGTTATTTTGATTAAAATATTACCCCTGCAGACAATGTTAAGGTCCAAGGCATTTTATACCTAAACAATTCATTGCTATAACTTACCACTTCTTTTTTTGAATTGATAGCAAGGCCTTCTTGTAAAAAACGTTGGTCTTGGTGAAGAATATCTCCCCAAGTAGCTTTAAGGTTAAACTTGCCGATGTTTTTGGCTACTTGTAAATCAATCACAGTACGCGGTTGTTCGTATACATCAGCCCTGTAAGGTGCAATTATTGGATTAGCCCCAACGAAGGCCAATCGTTTACCTGAACGATTTACAGCAGCGCTGAAACTCCAACCCGTATTTACATTTTCATGGGTAATCCCTGAGTTAATAATATATGGAGATTGTCCTTGTAAAGGGCGGTTATAAGCAGTAGCCGTATCAATAAAAGAAACTACCGATTTCACTAAAGCCAAATTGGCATAAATAGTTGTGTTTTGTAACAAAGCAACATCTTTGATAAAAGCTAAGTTTTTTCTAAACTCTAGTTCAACTCCATATACTTTGGCTTCTTTTTCGTTGTTAAAACCAAAAGTTCTGGTTACTTGTGTTAAATCGAGTTTGTTTTCAATTGGGTTGGTTACATTTTTAAAAAATGCTCCCCCAGAAATCACTTGTCCTGCCGTTGGGAAATATTCTACACGCATCTCTGTATTCAAAATCTTCGCACGCGTCAAGTTCTTTTTCCCTAATTGATCAGAGTCAATATCAAATCTGTAAAAAGCAAAACTTGCCAACTCTCTAAATTCAGGACGGTTTAAGGTTTTATAGGCAGCAACCCTCAAGTTTGTTTTTTCGGTTAAAGCGTAAGATAAATTCAACGAAGGCAACCAATCGTATACAGGTGCATAGGTAGAATCACCACCCACAGAAGCCACCCCATCTAATTGGAAAGAGGTAATTCTTTGGTCAAACTTTTCCAACCTTGCGCCATACACAGCCCTTAATTTCCCGAATTGATTGTCTAACATGGCATAAGTAGCCATTAAATTAGAAGAGGCATCATAGGCATCGGTATTGGCTGTTTTCTCTTTCAAATATACCCCTTTAGGATTTTTAATATTATCGACGCCAAGATCTATGACAGGATTATTGGTGGTATCTAAGGAATAGCCACCATACACAAATGTTCTAGAGGTAAAAGAACGTTGACGTTTTTGCAAAAACATCCCCACTTTAATATTGTTTTTAATGCCTAAAACCGTAAAATGTTTACTTATGTTAAGCTCTCCATTTTTCAATTCTTCGTTCATCGTAGAGAAAAAACGACCACAACCGGTTCTGAAATAATCGGTAATAGATAAACCATATAGATTAGGATTATCGACAGTAGAGGTATAATTGGCAATTTTATAATCAGGCATTTCTCTCACAATACTTGCCCTATTTACATACCATTTGATTTTGAATGGGTCTTTCCCAATGGCATGTTCCCCATGCAGCTGCGTGGTATAAAGCCTGTTGTAAGTCATCCAATTGGCCACACTTTTCACCTTGGCTTCCCCATCAGAGGCCATACCAAAAGATCCTGTTCTAAAATTGGTAAAAAAATCGGTATTGATATTATAGAAGTTTCTGACGCCAAAAGAATTTTTATCATTTAATTTATAAGACAAATTCAATATTGCCCCAGAGGTAATGTTTTGGGTATACACATTGTCGACAAAACTTTTATCTAATTTATTTTCATTGGAGTTGTCAAATGTTTTGATTTCATTTAAGTTTTTCCCTCTTGTATTGGCATACGTTAAAGCAGCCACAATTCCAAGATCTCTCTTAAACACTTTCACAGGCAAACCAACAGAATAAGCAAATCGACCATTAGGCAAGGCGGTTAATTTTGACATCGACCAATCGTTGTTAAACAATTTTGTGCCAGGCACCAGCAACGAATCTATATTTTCTTTGGTCACTCTTCTTTTACCTACCTTCACCGATGTTTTTTGATATACCAAACTTCCGACCTCAGGCAAACGTCTTTCATCGTTAATTAAACCAAACACATCTTCTTTAAAACGTTTAAAAGTGGTGGCTTCTTTGAATGTGGCCATCGAATTGTATTGGCCACCAACATTGATTGATTGGGTAAATTTATCAGGAATAGCTTTGGTTCTAATTTGAATCACACCACCAGCAAAATCTCCTGTCACATCGGGTGTACCCGCTTTTACAATCACTAAATTGTCAATTAAATTAGCAGGAATCACATCAAAAGAAAATGCTTTTCTATCAGATTCAGTACTAGGAAGTGGTGCATCATTTAAATAACCTGCATTGTAGCGATCGTTCATCCCTCTAATAATGGCAAACTTACCTTCTTGAATACTTGCGCCAGTGACACGTTTCAATACATCACCAGTGGTTCTATCGGGCGTCTTTTTAATTAATTCAGAGGAAATACCATCCGAAACTTGGGCAGAATTTTTACGCTCTATCAACAAAAAGTTATTGGTTTCTTTCTGCACTTTACCTATCACCACTACTTCTTCTGTTTGTGTAATATTTTCTTCCATGGTTAAATCAAGCTCTGTTACTTGACCTTCTTTCACTTCTACCCCCTGAACAATTTCTGTTTTATAAGAAATATAACTCAGGGTAAGATCGTAAGTCCCCACGGGTAACTTCAAGGTGAAATGCCCTTCCACATCAGATTGCGCTCCTTTTACTTGATCTTTCACTTTAACAATTACACCAATCAGTGCTTCTGCATTGGCTTTATCAATAATTTTACCACTGATTTTACCCATTGGCCCTACTGAAGTTGGCGCAGGAATGGTAGTTTGTGCAAGCATTTTGCCTTGACTAATTAATAAACCCGACAAAATGATGAACAGAGATTTCAATGCCTTTTTCATTGTGAATGATTAAATACTTTGAGTTTGAATAGAGAGATAATTTCTATCACAAAAATAGGATAAGCATTTAAGCATGACTTTAAGCAAATATTATTTCAACGTTACTATTGATTGTTCAATATTATTGAAATGTTACTAATACAAATTTGATTGGAAGGTGATGGGGTTTTATAAAAACATATTTTAACAAAATTAAAAAAAATGCAAAGTGAATCGAAACGGTAGATTCACTTTGCATGGTTCCATGGCTGATATTGTTGCTTTCTAGAAAGTCAAATCAATTGGAAGAGGAAACAAATTAAGACAATATAATACGCAATTCATTGGATCAGGCCTCAACCCTTCTCTTTACATTACGGCAAATATTATCATTCATTTCTTACAACAAGAAGAATATGACTCATGGAATCACAAATTTGTAGGAAAGTCTTCCTATTCTTTGACAGGGTTGTGATAAAGCATTTTAATGCGTTTGTACTTACTTCATTTCGAAGCGTTTAGCTATTCGCCATCATGATTTACACTACCTATTCAATACGATGATTAAGCTTCGACCCAAGCTTTCACTTCTTCAATAGAAGGGTTTTTGATGTCTAATTTAAGTTTTTTACGTAGGCCACAAACGTCATTGAACAATTTATTTGGATTTGCTTGGCTCAATTGTTCAGCAGTGGTAATACCCACTTTCCCTAAAACTTGTACCCATTCTTCAGGCACACCTTTTTCCTGCAATTCATTTGCTTTCACAATGGTGAATTTTTCAGGACGCATTTGAGGGAAAAACAAAACATCTTGAATAGAAGGTTGGTTGGTCATGATCATGGTTAAACGATCAATGCCTATCCCCATACCAGCGGTAGGAGGCATGCCATATTCAAGGGCACGCAGGAAATCTTGGTCAATCAACATGGCTTCATCATCGCCTTTGTCGGCCAAATTCATTTGGTCTTCAAAACGAGCACGCTGATCGATAGGGTCATTTAATTCAGAATACGCATTGGCCAATTCTTTTCCATTCACCATCAATTCAAAACGTTCTACCAAACCAGCCTTGGTTCTATGTTTTTTACATAGAGGAGACATTTCAATCGGATAATCAATGATAAAAGTGGGTTGTATATAATTTCCTTCACATTTTTCTCCAAATATTTCATCAATCAATTTTCCTTTACCCATGGCAGGAGTGGTTTCTATGCCTAAGTCGGCACATACTTTTACCAAACCTGCTTCATCCATGTC
>JBEAZU010000063.1:0-3809 GCA_041169945.1 Bacteroidota bacterium | reverse complement strand
AGTTGATGGTTTTATTGAGTTCAACCAACCTGTCTTTTACGGCAGTGGTTTTGATAAACCAGCTTTCCATAGGGTAATACAAAATTGGCTTGTCCGTTCTCCAGCAATGTGGGTAACTGTGTTCGTATTTTTCTACTTTAAAGGCTTTGTTTTCGGTTTTAAGTTTGATGGCAATGCGCTCATCTACGCCCAAATACTTGTCTCTGCCTTGTTTAACTTTTTCAATTTCTTTTTCTTCTTCAGAAGCATAGGCTTCTTTTACAGGCTCATTGGCAAATTCAGCTACCTCTTTTACAAAGCGACCTTGTTTGTTTACCAAAGGCACTTCTGTGCCATTTTCATCCATCACAAAAATACCAGGAATGCCTGCTACTTTTGCAACTCTTGCATCGTCGGCACCAAAAGTCGGCGCAATATGTACAATACCTGTACCGTCAGAAGTGGTTACAAAATCCCCTGCGATAACGCTGAAAGCTGGCGCTGATGGTTGTACATAAGGCATTAATTGTTCGTATGTTGTACCAACAAGGTCTTTTCCTGTACATTCTCCCAATACTTCAAAAGGAATCAATTTATCACCTTCTTTGTAATCGGCAAGGCTGATTTCTTTGGCTTTTTCAGAAAAATATTTACCCAATAAGTCTTTGGCCAATATTACATTTACAGGCGCAAAAGTGTAAGGATTAAAGGTTTTTACGAGTACATAAACAATTTTTTCACCTACCGCTAAAGCGGAATTTGATGGCAAGGTCCAAGGCGTGGTAGTCCAAGCAAGGAAGTATAAGTTATCCGTTAAGGGTTCAGCGTTTAGGTTTTTTAATAAATTCTGAACGCTCGACTCTAAACTGATAACTTTAAACTGCGCCACCACAGAAGTATCTTTCACATCCTGATAGCAACCTGGTTGGTTGAGTTCGTGAGAACTTAAACCTGTTCCAGCGGCAGGAGAGTAAGGTTGAATGGTATGGCCTTTGTAGAGCAATCCTTTGGCATGGAAATTTTTAAGAATATGCCAAAGCGATTCAATATAGTTGTTTTCGTAGGTGATGTAAGGGTTTTTCAAATCAACCCAATAGCCCATTTTTACGGTCAATTCATCCCATTGTGACGTGAATCGCATGACCGTTTCACGGCATTTTTGGTTATAGGCTTCCACAGAAATGGTTTTGCCAATATCTTCTTTGGTAATGCCCAATTCTTTTTCAACCTGCAATTCTACAGGTAAGCCATGCGTGTCCCAGCCCCCTTTACGTTTTACCTGAAAACCTTGTAAAGTTTTGTACCTACAAAATATATCTTTGATGGTACGCGCCATCACATGGTGAATGCCCGGTGTGCCATTCGCCGAAGGCGGCCCTTCAAAAAAAGTAAAAGAAGGAGCACCTTCACGGGTGCTGATTGATTTTTCGAAAATTTCTTTGTTCGCCCAGAAATCAAGCGTTTCTGAAGCCAGTTCAGAGAAATTAATATTCTTATGTTCTTTGTAAGATTTACTCATGATCGATTCTTGCAAATTTTAATTCCAAACGTTTTCCGTCAATATCTTCATCATCGCTTTCGTAGTAGAAGTCTTCATAATGCTCCAAAAACGAATCAAAGTCTTTTTCTTTTCTGCCTCGGTCAAAGCTCATGACCAAGCAAGGCAATAAAGTAAGGTTAATAATTAAGGCGGTAAATAAGGTGATAGAAGTCAATAAACCCAAGGCGATAGTACCGCCAAAATTGGAGGCCACATAAATGATGAAGCCAAAGAACAAGACAATAGAGGTGTATATTTGGCTTGCTCCGGTTTCTTTAATGCTGAGCAATACGGCGGCTTTGATGCTGCTTTTTTTATGGAATATTTCGTAGCGGTATTTGGCCAAGTAATGAATGGTATTGTCGACGGTAATCCCAAAAACGATACTGAAAATAATGGCGGTACTTGGTTTTAAAGGAATCCCGAAATAGCCCATGATGGCTGCCGTAATCAACAAAGGAATGATGTTGGGAATTAAAGAAATCACAATCATTCTGAAAGAAGAAAACAACATGGCCATGAGGAAGGTACAAAACAAGATAGATTGAAAAATGCTGCCATTTAAACTTTGGATCAACATATTATTGCCTTTCATGTATAGGGAAGTGGTACCCGTGGTGGTGATTTTTAAATCCGTATCGGCGAAAATTTCTTTGATTTTAGGTTGAATGGTTTGGTTGATAAGGGTATCTAGTTTTAAGGAACCAATATCCGCTACTTTACACGACACCCTAATGTACCTGCCGGTAGAATCGACAAAAGCTTTTAACATGCCTTGGTCTTTTTTGTCTTGTTTACGAAGATAGCGCAGCACAAAAGGAGCCTCTGCACTATTGGGCATGGCATATTGGTTGGTATCGCCATCAAAATAGGTTTGGCGTGCGCCTTTCAAAAAAGTATTGATCGACAATGGCCTGGATATATGAGGTTGACTATACAAAAAGGCTTCAAATTCAGCAATTTTTCTTAGGGTGGATAATTTGTTTACGCCTTTTTCTTTTTTGGTATCAATCACAAATTCTAGGGGCATAATGCCTTTAAAATTGTCTTCAAAAAAGGCCAAATCAGGACGTAAGGTAAGTTTGGTAGGAATATCATCGAGCATAAATGAAATCGACTTGATTTTATATATGCCGATTACCGAAACAATGACGGCGATAATACTCAAGGCATATACTTTATGGGAATGAAAAAGGGTGATTTTTTCGAGTAAAGTAAGTGTTTTGTGGAGGAAATTAAAATCCAAGTGTTTCAAATCTTTGGCAGAAGGCGCGGGCAAATAGGCCAATACTGCTGGAATAAATATCATGCTGATTAAAAATGCGACCATGATATTTAGCCCCGCGATGATACCAAATTCTTTCAATAAAGAAACATCATTGTTGCACAACACCAAAAAGCCAACCGCCGTGGTGGCATTGGTCATAAATGTTACAAAGCCGATGGATTTAATAATGGAAGCGATGGCCTTATTTTTATCCCCATCTTTTCTAAATTCTTGGTGGTATTTATTGAATAAATATACAAAATTAGGAATGCCCGTAATCACAATCAAGGAAGGCACCAAGCCTGTCAACAAAGAAATTTTGTAGCCAAATAAAACAATGGAACCCATGGTCCAGGTGACCACAATGCCCACTAAAATAAGGGGAACAATTACCGCTTCGGCTGAGCGGAAAAAGCTCAACAACACAATGGCAGAGATTAATATCGATAATATCAAAAACACCTTTAATTCTGCGGCCACCTCTTTGGCCATTACCGAACGAATGTAGGGAATGCCTGCGAGGTGAAGTTTGATGCCCGTTTCTTTTGTAAAAGCCTCACAAGCATGAATGATATCGTAAACCACCACGATTCGTTCGGGTGTATTGAGTACTTTTTTGTTGATAGAAACAGCGAATAAAACACTTTTATTGCTTTTGTTGAGCAATTGGTCTTCGTAGATTTTAGTGGCATTGAATTTAGCCAATAAAGTATCTAAATGTGCTTGAGAGCGAATTTGTTGAGGGAAGATGGGCAGTTGAATGAAACGTTTTGCCGTATCATCTTTTTCAAGACTTTTTACCCTCGATATGGATAATACATCGTTGATGTGGTTAATTTTGGCAATATCATCACACAGTTTTTTGTATTTGATAAATTGTGCATAGTCAAAAACACGTTTGTCTTTTAAACCCACCACCACAATATTGCCATCCTCACCGAAGGTTTGTTTGAAATTATTAAGGTAGGCAAGATCAGGGTCATCGGCAGGCAGAATTTTAAGATAGTCAAAAGACATCTCAAT
>JBEAZU010000062.1:0-4735 GCA_041169945.1 Bacteroidota bacterium | reverse complement strand
AAACTCATATTCTCAGGTAAAATCTTTTATTTTAAAAACTATAATTTTGTATAAATATATACACCAAATGAATGTTGCAAAAACATTATTAGATGAAGCGTATATTTATGATGATGAAGCGTACGAAATTGTTTGCTCAGTTGTTTTGTTTTTTTTGAAAATAGAAGCGATTAATCCCATTTAAGTTCATCTGAATCTTGATTTGATCCTTCTTCTTCTTCTTCTTGATCAAAATCATACTCAGGCATCAATTGCGTTTTTAAATGTTCAATGGTTTCTAGTAATGCAGTTGAGAATTTTGCTAAGTCTTCTTTATAAAGAAATATCTTATGCTTTTCAAAATAATGACCGTCCTCTTTAAACTTCTTTTTGCTTTCAGTGATTGTTAAATAGTAATCGTTTGAACGAGTAGCTTTGATGTCAAAAAAATACGTTCTTTTGCCTGCTTTTACTCTTTGAGAGTAAATTTCAACTTTATCATTGTCTCTATTGTCTTCCACAAACTTGAATTTTAAAAGTTTCCTACTTTGTAAATTTAATTTTTTTCTAACATTTATAAAAAAAAATATGATAAAAATTAGTAGAATGATGTAGTTTTGTATAAATATTATGAATGATAATTTTGAGGATACTGATTTTCAGCATATTGTGTTTTATTTTGGCTTTGTTTACAAATGTGAGTTTAGCCCAAAAGTCGTATAAAAAGACGGGCTATTGCTCGTATTATGCTGAAAACCTGCATGGCCATAAAACTTCTAGTGGTGAACGTTTGCATATCAAACGAAAAACAGCGGCGCATAAATCTTTACCATTTAATACCTTGGTAAAGGTGATTAATCTTGAAAATGGTAGAACTACTGTGGTTAGGGTGAATGATAGGGGGCCGTATAGTCATAAACGCATCATTGATGTTTCTAAAATTGCCGCCATTGAACTTGGTTTATTGGGTTCTGGTACGGCCAAAGTCAAAATAGAGGTGATTGGTTTTGACGATCGTTCGGTGGATGAAATCAAAGCCCATGAATTGAAAGGGGTTGAAGAGGAATCAAACGAACCCATTTTTGTGGCAGACAGTGTTGTGAAAGCCGAATTTGAAACCTTAATTCATAATACTGTAAAACCTTTAGGTTATGGTATTCAAATTGGTATTTTTAAAGACATCCTCAATGCTCAAAAACAATTGGCTGGTTTAGCCAATTTGGGTATCACTGCTATTTTTATTGAAACACCTGTTTTAGATAATATTACCTTTTATAGAATTTTTGTTGGTGAATATATGACGAAAGAGGCTGCGTTACATGACATCGATTTGCTTAGAAAAAATAATTTTGATACTTATTTTAAACTTTATAACTAATGGCTTTAAGAAAAAATACGCCCATTACTTTAGCGGAGGTGAAGTTGTTTGCTAGTTTTGAGTTATTGGCAAAACAAACGGTTGAAGGTTTTATTACAGGCCTACATCGTTCACCCTATCATGGCTTTTCTGTGGAGTTTGCCGAACATAAATTGTATAATCCTGGCGAGGGTACTAGGCATATTGATTGGAAAGTTTATGCCAAAACTGATAAATTATACACTAAACGCTATGAAGAAGAAACCAATTTAAGGTGTACCATTCTAATTGATACTTCTTCTTCGATGTATTATCCTGCGGAGAATAATGGAAAGATTTTGTTTAGTGCTTGGGCGGCTGCAGCCATAGCTTGCTTACTCCAAAAACAACGTGATGCTTTTGGTTTATGTACTTTTAGTAATGCAATTCATTATCAATCTGCCATAAAATCAACGAGTGTGCATTTGCATACCCTCATGAAGCATTTGTCGCAATTGTCTTCAGACCAGGTTCTTAATCATCAAACTACTGCCCTGTCCGATGTATTGCATCAAATTGCAAACATGTCACATCGAAGGTCATTAATAGTATTGTTTAGTGACATGTTTGATCAAATGGAAAACAATGAGGCTATTTTTTCTGCACTTCAACATTTAAAACACAACCAACATGAAGTGCTATTGTTTCATGTGTTTGATAAAAAAACGGAACAGTCATTTGAATTTCAACAACGTCCTTACGTTTTTACTGATGTAGAGACAGGTGCGAAAATCAAACTTCTGCCACATGAATATAAAGCACAGTACAATACGGCTATTACTAATTATTATAAACTGCTAAAAGATAAATGTGGCGCCTATAAAATTGATTTTATAGAAGTAGATATCAATGAACCTGCGGAAAATGTGCTGTTACAATTTTTCATGAAAAGGGCGAGTATGCGGTAATCATTTCTTTGATTTGATTTTTAATTCTTAATTTTGATTTATATTTGTGCGCACCATTAATAATTGAATATGAAAAAATATTTCTCCTATGCCTTTCTTTTGATCATTATGATAGGTTTTGATGCTTGTACAGATAAAGATGGAAGTATCAATATTTTCCCTGTAAGCAAAGATGTGGAATTGGGCGCGCAGGTGGCGGCTCAAATTGAAAGCGATCCTGTTAATTATAACCTTTTACCCTTGACTGGCAATGGTGGGAAAAACGAATTGGCGCATGCTTATCTATATGCTATTGTTGATAAAATTAAAGCGACAGGTAAATTAGATTATAAAGATGAATTTGCTTGGAAAGTAAGAATCATTAAAGATGATGCTACTTTAAATGCTTTTTGTACGCCTGGAGGTTATATTTATGTATATACTGGTTTAATTAAATACCTCGACAAGCCAGACCATTTGGCTGGTGTAATGGGCCATGAAATGGGGCATGCGGCACATCGTCATTCTACAGATGCCATGACCAGAGATTATGGCGTTCAAACCTTATTGGATGTGGTATTAGGTAAAAGTAGTCAGAGTACCATTGTACAGATGGCTGCCAATTTATCGTCTTTAAAATACAGTAGGGGCAATGAGACCCAAGCCGATGAAAGTTCTGTCGATTATTTGGCTGGTACTGGGTATGCTTGTATTGGGGCCGCTGGTTTTTTTGAAAAATTAATAGCCGATGGTCAAAATCCTCAAGTGCCTCAATTTTTAAGTACACACCCCAATCCAGACAACAGGGTAAGTGCTATTCATGCCAAAGCTGCTGCTATTGGCTGTTCTGAAGCCTATTCAACAGCTGAAGCTGAATTTGCTCAATTTAAATCTAATTTGAATTTATAATTCAATATGTGCTAATTTATTCTATACAATACCATGAGAGAAACTGAAATTAAATTTACAATACAGCTTGATAGTCAAAATGTTCCGGAAAAAATTCTTTGGGACGCCACCGATAAACCTGAAGATGGATTTGAAGAAACCAAGGCCATTGGTATTTCTATTTGGGATGCCAATCAAAAAGGTGCTTTAAGAATTGATTTATGGACCAATGCGCTTGAAGTGGGTGAAATGAAACGTTTTTGTATCGAATCTGTTGGCGGTATGGCTGAAACTATTTTAGGGGCCACTGGCGATCAGGTGATGCGTGATTTGATGATTGATTGTGTGAAAAAAATGGCCAAACATTTAGAAGACGAAGAGAGAAAAGAACAAAATTAATGCATTGAAGCCTTTCTTTTTTTGGGAGGGCTTCCACTTCTTTATTTTTTATATTCATTTTAAGAACAATCATTTGTCTATGAAAATAGCTGGCGCAACTCTCAATCAAACCCCTTTAGATTGGACCTCAAATGTAAATAATATTCACAATGCCATTTTGCAAGCCAAAAGCGAAGGGGTACGTGTACTTTGTTTGCCTGAATTGTGTTTGACCGCCTATGGTTGCGAAGATTTGTTTTTAAGTGATTGGTTGGTAGAAGAGGCGCTTAGCTATTTACCAGGTATTGTTGCGCTTTGTGAAAATATTACCGTTTGCGTTGGTTTACCAATTCGCCAAAATAAGGCCTTGTATAATTGTGTTTGCATGATACATGATGCTGAAATTGTGGGTTTTACAGCAAAACAGTTTTTGGCCAATGATGGGGTACATTACGAACCTCGTTGGTTTACGCCTTGGCCGAGCGAGGTGCAAGAACAATATGAGTTTCATGGTAAATACTATCCTTTTGGGGATGTAATCTATCACCTAAACAATATCTGTATTGCCTTTGAAATTTGTGAAGATGCTTGGAGAAATGAGGCAAGACCAGGTTTTAAACATCATCAAAAAGGGGTTCATTTAATACTTAATCCAAGTGCCAGTCATTTTTCATTTGGTAAATCTTTGCTACGACATGAACTCGTATTGCAAAGTGCTGCGTTATTTCAATGTACTTACCTTTACACCAATTTGTTGGGAAATGAGGCGGGGAAAATAATTTACGATGGGGAGATTTTGATTGCCCAGCATGGCAAATTAATCCAACAAAATACCCGTTTTTCTTTTAAATCAGTAAACCTTGTTGTCGCTGAAGTCGATTGTTTGGTACACGAAAATACCCCTAAAGCGATCCTCAAGGTTGACGAACATGACAAAGAAACCGAATTTGTAAAGGCGTGTGCCTTGGCTTTATTTGATTACCTCAGAAAAAGCAATAGCAAGGCTTTTGTGCTTTCTTTAAGTGGTGGCGCCGATTCTTCTGCTTGTGCGGTATTGGTAGCCGAATTAATCAAAAGAGGGGTGGATGAATTGGGCTTAGCCTTATTTTGTGCTACTTTAAAAAGGCCTCTTTGTGCCATGGAAACATTGCAAAAAGATTTATTGATTACGGCCTATCAGGCAACCAAAAATTCTGGAGATGCTACC
>JBEAZU010000061.1:0-5046 GCA_041169945.1 Bacteroidota bacterium | reverse complement strand
AATAACCTGAAATTCAATGTTTATGCAAAAGTAAGGCACTAAAAGGTGATAAACAAATCAAAACCCCACATTCCACGATTATCCCTAAAAAACTTGCCTCCAATGTGTTAAATCTGCTTTTATCTGCCGCAAGACTTGATCCAGCGAAGAGAAGACTTCAACTGGATTAGTACTAAGTATTAGGTATGACATCTTTGTACTTTGTACTTTGTACCCTGTACTCTGTACTTTGTACCTTGTACTCTGTACCCTGTACCCTGTACCCTGTACTTTGTTCCTGTACTTTTATTAAAAAAAACACGCCTTCGCTATCCAATTTATCTGATGCATTCCTGTCATGCTTCAGTTTATTTTATAAATTTGTATCCTTATCGTAGAGAAGTTAAAATATTATGGCAAAAACGGGCGTATTACTTGTTAATTTAGGCACACCTGATAGTCCTTCGGTGGCTGATGTGCGCAAATACTTGAGAGAATTTTTAATGGATAGGAGGGTGATAGACATTCCTTTTTTATCCAGATTTTTTTTGGTAAACCTCATCATCGCTCCTTTTCGAGGTCCTAAATCGGCCAAAATTTATAAAGAATTGTGGACCGATCGTGGTTCCCCGCTGAAGTTTTATGGCCATGAAGTGGAAGCCTTATTACAAACAGCTTTAGGGGCAGATTTTAAAGTGATTTTGGCCATGCGGTATCAAAATCCTAGTATTAAAGAAGCCTTGGATCAATTTAAAAATTCGGGTATTCATAAATTGGTGGTATTGCCTATGTTTCCCCAATATGCGTCGGCTTCGACCGGTTCGGTATATGAGGCGGTGATGGATGAAATCAAAAACTGGGAGTTGATTCCGGAATTGAATTTTATCGACTCTTATCCAACAGAGCCTGATGTCATCAAAGCGTTTGCTGAAATCGGGAAAACCTATATGGCGGCCAAAAACTACGACCATTATGTGTTTACGTACCATGGTTTGCCGGAGCGTCAAATTACCAAAAGCGATTGTACAGGCAAATGTTTACAAGACATTACTTGTTGTGATACCTTGCACGACCATAACCGTTTGTGTTACCGTGCGCAATGTTTTGCCACCACCAGGGCTTTGGTAAAAGCATTGGAAATTCCTGAAGGAAAATACAGCGTCACTTTTCAATCTCGCTTGGGCAGAGACCCTTGGATAAAACCGTATACGGACTTCTTAATCAAAGATTTGCCAAGCATGGGCAAGAAAAATGTATTGGCTTTTGTGCCTTCTTTTGTAGCCGATTGTTTAGAAACAACCATTGAGGTAGGGGAAGAATACAAAGAATTGTTCATGGAACATGGTGGGGAAACTTGGGACATGGTGCCTAGTTTAAACAGTCATCCACTTTGGGTGAATGCCTTGAAAAACATGGCGATTAAGTATAGTAAATAGTTATCAGTTGACAGTTTAGGGTTTACCGTTTATTGTTTGAAATAAAGCGTAGTCTTTTTTTAACTTAAAACTTAAAATTCAAAACTTAAAATTCAAAATTCAAAATTCAAAATTTAAAATGGTTTGTATTATTTAAGTTTCATACGGTTAATTATATTCTGCTTACTTTCAAGTACTTGCTTGGCGCAATCAGGTTTTGAAAAACAATATGGCATTGGCATAATGGTAGTGAGTTATGACAGTAATTTTGTGCTTAATTTGTATGCCTCTCCTCATGAAACAGATTTGGCGTTGAATGTTCGCTTTGGCAAAGATACCAGCGATGTCAATAGGCCCTTAACGTTTAAATTGACAGCGGAACAACGCACGTGGATGCATCCCGAAACTTTTTGGGATGAAGAGCAACTTTTACATTTTGTAACCTTAGAAGCACATCAAGGCTGGTTTAAAATTGTCGTCGACAAACAATCAGGAAAAACAATGTGGGTATTGCAATGCCCTCAATTGACCTATTTTTCTTGGAAAAATTATTTGCCTAATACCACCGGTATAGCGCGAAAAAACATAGCGACCAATCCTATTTACAAAAATATTTTCCCTTATAAAACAGCCTTGCATTTTAAAGAACAAGAAGGCTTGAAAATCATTAAAGTAAGAGGTAAATGGGCCAAAATAGGTTTTAGTACTGAATTAAGTCCTCATTTGAATCAGTATGTCACCCTGCCTAAAGGTTGGATCAAATGGCGTGATGAGGAGGATTTATTGATCCAATATTTTTTAAGATAGCAGTGCTGCAAACCATTGAAGCACTTACAAGAGGATTACCTTAATTTTTGAAAAAAAGCTTTCATCAACGCTTCCGCTTCATGGGCCAAAATGCCCGATACAAAGGTGGTTTTGGGATGCAAGAGGTTTGCTGGAATTTGCTGAAATCCTCTTTTGAGGTCAGAAGCACCATAAACTATTTTACTGATTTGGGTCCAATAAGCAGCGCCAGCACACATCACGCATGGTTCAAGGGTGACATACAAGGTGCAGTCGATCAGGTATTTGGCACCAATGGTATTTGCTGCGGCCGTTAAAGCAATCATTTCGGCATGCGCCGTAACATCTTGTAGGGTTTGGGTTTGGTTGTGTCCGCGTGCAATAATTTGATTATTGGCTACCACCACCGCCCCGACAGGCACTTCTCCTTCTTCAAAAGCATACTTGGCTTCTTTCAAGGCTTCCCGCATGAAATATTCGTCTGTCATGGTGAAAGCTTATTTTTTGGGGAATGATTTATTTTTTCTTTGCTCCAGCATGATGTCTTTGGCCGATTTCCCTTGTTTAGGAGGAATGACACTATTGTCTGGGATAAAGGAGGCGGCCGTCGCATTTACTTTAATGGTTTTCATGATTTTATGCGCCACCGGTTGCCACTCTTCCCTCAAATAATCGGGGGTACTAAAATTGAATATAAAGATACGTTTGTCGACTACTGCATACGTAATGTAGCTATAATACTGTATTGTTTCTTGGCGTTGAGAGGTGGCTCTTGGTGGTTGTTCGGAGATGAACTCTAACACAATCACCTTGCGTTTGTTTACTTCCATCACCGTGTCTTGTAGGAATGTTACTTTGGTAAATAAATTCATCAAAGAAGCTTTGTACACATCTTTCAAAATGCCCAGGTTTTTACCCCATAAATTGTTGGCGGTATTGACGCCAAAGTCTGTTCTGCCATTAGGGGCCGTATACATGGCAATGGGTTTTCGGTAGTTCGGGTAGCGTGCCGCAATGTCATCATCTGACATCACCAAAAAATCTTGGGGTAACTTCACCGAAACACCCGCTGCCGGTTTGTATTTTTTAAGCTTCACCACCGGAGAAGCACAAAAAAGCCCCAATCCAATGACTAAAAACAAGCTAATTTTTTTCATATTTTTTTGTTTAAGCGTACAGTTTTTAGCGTTCAGCGTTTAAAATTTAGCATTAATTTTTTGAATTAAAAGTTATGGGTTAAGCTTCAGCATCAAGTGTTAAAACGCCCAACTGATAACGCCCAACAGATAACGCTAGACGCTAAAATCTAAACTGACAACACTCAACCCTAAACTCCAAACGGCTAACTAAAATCCGAATCCTTTTAATAATTTTTTGCCTTCAGAGGCGGCTTTTTTCTTGGCGTCGTCTTCTAGGCGTTTTTTTTCTGCTTGCATTTTGGCATCGGCTTCTGCCCTTAACCTGTCAGCTTCGGCACGTGCTTTGGCTTCTGCTTCGGCTTTTGCTTTGTTGACTTCTTCTTTGGCTTTGTTCACCACCGCAGTTTTTACGGAGGCTACTTGGTCTGTGGTTTCACCACCCAACACTTTGATTTTAGGGCTGTCAGATTTTCCGGTAACACCCAAGTTGAGTTTTATTTTACCACCAGTGCTTGCAGGTTTTCCGGTAAGTGATGCAATGGCCGAATTGGCTGCCGCTCCAGCGATGCCGGCAGGAATGTCCATTTTCATGATATAATCCATGGTATTGTCGAGCCCTTGGCTACCTGATTGTACAATTAATCCGGTGGTACCCGAACTCAAGGTAATTGGTTTTTTGATGTATACCCTTCCGTCTTTAATTTCAAAATCTACCGCCACATCTTTGAGTGAAAGGTCTTTCATGCCACTCAGTTTGGTAACAGAGGCAAGGCTGTTGGTAAGTGCTAGTCCTTTGATGGTGGTTTGGGCAATGTTGATAATGCCATCTCCTGATACTTTTTCCATGATTGGCATCATGTCTTGTCCTAGGTCTCCTGCAATTTTGAATGTGGTATTGAATTTACCATCAAGATTTTGTGCCATTGGGGCAAATGATTTTACCGTATTGAAGGTGGTATAAGCATCTTTGAATTGCAAATTTTTGATGTCTAAGTCAAACTTAAAGGTAGGGTTGGCAATGTCTTTGGCATCGTAGGTGCCGTTGGTTTTGAAATTTCCTCCTAACAAGTTAAAAATGATATTGCTCATTTTTACGGTACCTTCCTTTACAATGATATCGCCTTTGAGGTTTTCGATGTTCATGTTGTCGTAAAGTACTTTGCTCATGTTAGAACTCAATACAAAATCTATGTTTTTAGGAATTTCCAAGGCCGACATTTTAACATTGGCTTCTGGTGCTGCGGGCGTTGGTGTTGGGGAATCTGACATCCATTCATTGACATCAAATTTGGTAGAATTAAAATTCATTTTACCTTTTACTGTTCCCTCAGAGAACATGTAGCCAATATAATTCGATACCGATCCATTGACACTGATATCACTTTTCCCTAAGAAACCATCCATTTGCTTGATGTTCATTTTTTCAGGAGTGAAGTTTAAAACGCCTTTTGTCATTTTAAATCCTTGAGGAAGGTCTTTGCTTACAAAGGTGAAATCGGTGAAGGTCATGTCGCCACTGGTTGGCAATTTGCCATAATTTCCGGCGGTAACATCCGACATTTTTCCACTGGTTTTAAAATCGGCTACGTTGATAAGTCCTGACAAGGTCATGCCCTCTAAAGGGAACATTTTAGTCATTTTGGTCAAATCAATAATCCCTTTGGCTTCCAAGAAATAAGAAATATCGTTGAAGTTTTCAGCAGTCATTCTACCTTCAAAAGGAGCAC
>JBEAZU010000060.1:0-2984 GCA_041169945.1 Bacteroidota bacterium | reverse complement strand
GCTTAAGTTTTAGACCACAAGATGCCTTGGTGGTGATGCTTGGTGCGGTAATCGCCAAGAAATTTGAAGTGGGTTTGTCGTATGACTTTACCGTTTCGGGCCTAAGAAATACCTCAAAAGGTTCTAGCGAGATAGTGATTGGTTATCGATTTGATCAAAATGCAAGTGTTATTAGCCCATCTGATTTTTGGTGAAAGGGGAATCTTAGCATATTGAAATCAATTTACAACACGTGACTTTTGCTTGCGTCAAGGTTTAAGAAGATGAACAACAAAATGGTAAAGGACCAAAGCGAAGAACCTCCGTAGCTAAAAAAAGGTAAGGGAATCCCTACTACAGGAAACAAGCCAATGGTCATACCGATGTTTACCAAAAAGTGGAAGAAAATAATACAGGCAACACAGTAGCCATACACCCTTGCCATCCGCATTTTTTGTCGGTCGGCCAAATAGAAAAGTCGAACCATAAAAACGACAAAAAGGGCAATTACTGTAAATGTTCCAATCCAACCATGTTCTTCCCCGATGGTACAAAAGATAAAGTCGGTACTTTGTTCGGGTACATAATCAAATTTGGTTTGTGTACCTTCTAAGAATCCTTTCCCGAAGAAACCTCCAGAACCAATAGCAATTTTAGATTGTGTTACATTCCAGCCATAACCCAAAGGATCACCATCTGGATTAATTAACGCCTTAACCCTATTTTGTTGGTGAGGTTTCATGACATGGTACACCACATAATCGACACTATAAATCACGCCAATGATAAAGCCATACGCCAGTAAAGAAATGGCTATTCGTTTAATAAGGTGTCTTTTTAAGTAGAAAAAATAGAGTAAAATCAATCCCTCAATAACACTAAATCCAATGGTTAAATATGTTTTATCAATCAATAAAGCTAAGATGAGTAACACGCCTGAAGAGAGGCCAACAATGATGGGAATAGGTGTTAAGCCTTCAATAAATAATACGACAATAAACACCGAAAATACCATGGCCGACCCGGTATCGCCTTGTAACATAATTAAACCAACAGGCAAGCCAATAATACCAGCAAGCACCATAATGGTTTTCTTTTGGTCGAGCCTTAAGGTGATGTCACTGAGGTATTTGGCAATCGCAAGGGCGGTCGAAAACTTTGCAAATTCTGAAGGTTGCACCCTGATGCTCCCAAGTTCAAACCATGATTTTGAACCTGCCACTTCTTTTCCGGCCACCAAAACAGCCATAAGTAGCAAAATGACGACGCCATAAATGATATAGGCAAAGGCATCATAAAATTTGTAATCGATTAGAATTAGGAAAGCAATTAACAGCATAGAACAAGCAATCCAAAGTAATTGTTTGCCGGCACTATAGTTAAAGTCAAAAATGCTTTGATTCAATTCAGGATCATATACGGCAGCATAGATATTTAACCAACCAAAAGTGGTAAGTGTGATGTACAACAAAACTGTCATCCAATCAATGCCCTCGGTGAATCCGTCGTTGTTTCTCATTATTCTATAAAATTACCTTTTACAACATAATCTTCTCTTGCCTGGTCTTCAATGGTCCCTGTTAAATATTTTTGAATGATTAAACTTGCCATAGGTGCCGCAGCAGTGGCTCCCCAACCTGCATTTTCGAGTACGATACAAATGGCAATTTTGGGGTCATGCATAGGCGCAAATCCGATAAACAAAGAATTGTCTTTGCCATGTGGATTTTGAGCTGTACCCGTTTTACCACAAATTTGTATATTTTTACTTCTGGCCATGGTGGCCGTACCACGTTGCACCACCGCTTGCATGGCTAAGGTAATAAAATCAAAATGTTTTGGGTTAATGTCAACCTGATGTTTGATGGTATAGTCTTTTAATTTGTGGTGACGATCGCCAATGCCACGAATTAAATGAGGAGCAATATAGTAACCCTTGTTGGCAATGATACAGGCTAAATTGGCCAATTGTATAGGCACGAGCCCTAATTCACCTTGCCCTAATCCTAAAGAATAAATGGTTGAAAAAGCCCAATGACCATCGCCATATATTTTGTCGTAAAATTTATTGGTAGGCAATTGTCCTTTTTTTTCGTTGGGTAAATCAATCCCTATTTTTCTTCCAACCCCGAATTTTGAAACTTGTTCTCTCCAATGGTCAAACCCAATTTCTGAATCTTTAAATCTATTGGGAGACACATTTCTATTGATGATTTTTTTAAATACCCCGACGTAATAGGGATTACAAGACACACGAATAGATTCAAATAAATTGGCATGAGAATGACTGCCATGACAATTGACGATAGACCTATTGCATGGAATAACAGTGCCGGTATCAATGATGCCTTCATTTAAGCCAATCAAAGCATTGATGAGTTTAAAGGTAGAACCAGGAGGATACATGGCCATGAGTGGTCTGTTAAAAAGTGGTTTTATAGGATCATTTCTTAGTTTTTTATAATTTTTACTAAAGTCTTTACCTCTTAACAAGTTTGGGTCATAAGTAGGGCTAGAAACAAACGTTAATACTTCACCAGTTTTAGGTTCTATTGCTATTATACTACCAACTTTATTTTGAATTAGATATTCGGCATATTGTTGTAATTCAAGGTCTACACTGCTAAACAAGTCTTTACCTGCAACAGAAAGTGTATCATATTTTCCGTTACTATATGAACCTTTTTCAACACCTTTAACATTGACCATGACAAATTTTACTCCTCTTTGTCCCTTTAAAAACTGTTCGTATTTTGCTTCTAAGCCACTTTTACCTATATAATCACCTGCTTGATAATTTTGAGCACCAAATTTCTTAATTTGTTCTTTATCAATTTCACCAATATAACCCAAGGCATTGGCCATAGATTGGTGTGGATAGGTACGCACCGAACGGGCAACTATTTCAAATCCAGGATAATCGACTAGTTTATCTTGTATCCAAGCAAAATCTTCATTTGAAAGTTGGGTAATAAAAGAAGATGGTTTTACTTTAGAATACTTTT
>JBEAZU010000059.1:0-5190 GCA_041169945.1 Bacteroidota bacterium | reverse complement strand
GTTCAAGTAAATTATAGACACATCAATTCTATGCACAAGGAAGCATCGGGATAATGCAAAAGCAATTCATTTTTATTAGCCATTTCAAAATCTTCAAAACTAAAGCCGGGTGCCACAGTACAACTCACTAAAACAAAACCATCGTTGTGTTGCACCTTGGATGCAAACCAAGTATGGGCAGGAATGGTGGCTTGCAAAACTTCTCCTGCAGCAATATTTTTACCTAAAACGATGGTATACAATCCTTCAGTACCTAAAACAAAAATCTCTAATGCGGCACCATCGTGGTAAAACCATAATTCATCCGACTTAATTTTATGAAAATGTGATTTATGGTTTCCTACTAATAAAAAATAAATGGCAGTCGACACATTTCTTTCGCCTTCAAAACCAGGCACATGAATCAATTGGGCAGCACGATAGGTTTCTTTATAAAACCCTCCTTCAGGATGAGGTTGTAATTGCAATTGCGAGATATAGTGTTCAGCGGTAAGGTCCATCTTCAACTAAATATTACCTTTAAACTTTTTGCTATAACCACCAGTAGGTACCCTATTGTTATTGTGCTTTGGTTCAAAAGCTGCACGTGCTTCTCTTTCAGAAGATTTGGTATCAATTTTTGATTGGGCTTTATTGACAACAATACTTCTGCTCATGATTTCTTTCCCATTAAGCTTCGCAATAGCCATCAAAGCCTCTTCTTCCTTTTCCATTTCTACAAATGCAAAACCTTTGCTCTGACGAGTGACATTGTCAATCACAATTCGAACTGAATTTACAGAACCAAATTGTTCAAACATTGATTTCAATTCTGATTCTTTTAATTTAAATGGAAGACTTCCAACAAATATATCCATGGGTTTAATATTTAATAATAAGTATTATTTTGAATGAATGGCCATCATGTATTTGGCGACATATTTGCCCAAGACATCAAATTCTAGATTGACCATATCACCCGCTTGCAGGTACTGAAAAGTGGTATGGGCAAAGGTATAAGGAATGATGGCTACAGAAAAGACATCAAGCCCTGCATTTACCACCGTTAAGCTTACCCCATTTACGCTAATTGACCCTTTTTCAATGGTTAAATTTCCGGTACTGGCATCATATTCAAAAGTATATAACCAACTGCCGTCTTTGTTTTCAACACTTTTACAGCGAGCTGTTTGGTCTACATGACCTTGTACAATATGCCCATCTAAACGGCCATTCATTTGCATACACCTTTCTAAATTGACAAAATCGCCAACTTGCAAACTTCCTAAAGTGGTTTTAGCCAATGTTTCCGCAATGGCACATACGGTATGTTGGCCATCAATTACTTCCGTAACTGTTAAACAAACCCCATTATGCGCTACACTTTGATCAATCTTTAAAGTATCAGACAAGGGGGAAGAAAAAACAAACTCTATATTGGTTTGTTTAACCCTAATGGTTTCCACTTTGGCGAGTGTTTCAATGATTCCGGTAAACATGCGTCATGATTGTTCGAGATGAGTGTACAAGTTAAAACATTTAATTTATGGAACATAACTTTATGATTTTAAAATAACGTGCTAGGCCAATCAAATCATATAAAGGTATGAAATTAGGAAAAAAATAAGCAATTTCGCTTTTGAAATGAATTGGAGAATAGACGATACGCATAAACACAAAGGACTCAGAAATGGGTTAATTAAAGTATTGATTGAAAAAGGAATTACTGACGGACTTGTTTTAGAAGCCATCAATAGGGTGCCTCGTCATTTATTTTTAGACCATGCATTTTTAGAACATGCTTATGAAGACAAAGCATTTCCTATTGGAGATGGACAAACCATTTCACAACCATATACGGTTGCTTTTCAAACCTCATTGCTTGAATTAAAAAAAGGGGATAAAGTACTAGAAATTGGTACAGGCTCGGGCTACCAATGTTGTGTATTAATTGAAATGGGTGCTGATGTATTTACCATTGAACGCGTAAAAAACCTGCACGACAAGGCCGTATTTTATATGGCTCAGTTACAATACAAAGCACATTTTTATTGTGGAGATGGTACCTTAGGCTTACCTTCCTTGGCTCCTTTTGACAAAATAATTGTTACTGCTGGAGCTCCGGTAGTACCCGAAACCTTGGTACAACAATTGGCCATTGGTGGAATTTTGGTCATTCCTGTGGGAGATGCCAAGTCTCAAAAAATGCTTAGAATTAGAAGAATAAATGCTACACAATTTAGCAAAGAAGAATTAGGTAATTTTAGTTTTGTCCCTTTAAAAGGTGAAAAAGGCTGGTAAATCACCTTTATTTAAACACCAACACCCGGATTTATCAATTCAATGTCATAAACCTTACCATTATAATGACATGCTACCCTTTAATCGTCTCCCATCTATAGAGAGCGTAGTGTTGTCACAAATAACCTAAGTCAAAAACTTTTACTTGACATTGTCGTAAAAAAACAGAAATCCATTTGACCATGCAAACAAACAGAAACCTCCTTGCGATATTCATCCTTTCCTTGTTCACTTTTTCATGTAACAAAAAAAATGAAGTCATCATTGCCACGTCTATCATCTACCCCAGTTATGCCGCATTAAAACCAGGCAATTACTGGATTTACCAACAATTTGACATTGACAATACTACAGGAAATGCTGTCGCCAAAAATGTATTCGACAGTTGCTATGTAGAAAAAGACACCACCATCAAAGGCCATATCTATTTCAAACTATTAAAACCCAAACCATACACCTCTCCTCTTGTGTATGAAGCAAGCTACCTTAGAGACTCCTTACATTATGTAATCAATTCATTGGGAGCCATAAAATTGTCTTCCCAAGAATACGCCTCCACCTTTAGCGAAGGCTATCAAATTGTGGCACCAAACGATACAATGATAAAATTCAGTTCACAAATGGAAGATAAAATCACCACTGTAAATACGCCTGCTGGCACTTTACCAACCATCAATTGCAAATACAGCTATGTATATTCCTCTAATAGTAAAAACGGTGTATTTGCCAATACAACACAGTATGTGCATGCACGCTATGCCGAAAAAATTGGTTTGGTCATAGAAACCTTGCCATTTATCAAATACCAAAACAACAGCACTGAAAGGCGATTGTTAAGGTACCATTTGAATTAAAGCTATTGGTTATTTTCGGCTAATACCAAACACAAGGCCTTAAATAGTTTATCATCGGTCAATTCACATCCTGCTTGTAACATATCAAAAAGTTCTAATTCTCTTACTTTATGGTATGGTTTAGTACTTGTATACACACTCAAGGAAGAAGGAGGTGATTTCATTGCCTGAGCAACATAAGACGGATTTGTAAAATCAACTTCGGCAGATTCAGGCACTTCCATGGCCACTAAAACCAAATTATTTTCATTGCATTGGTAAGTATACATAAAATGACTCCCCCTCACTTCAAGGTACTTTGCTTTTCTTAAAATTGCTTCAAATACAACATCCGAAAAAGTAGCCACAATGGCTTCGGCTTGCTCTATATCATTTTTTTTCATCAACAACCAATCTTCCGCCACAATGCCATTGACCACTAAATAATCAATAAATTCTTTTTCTAAAGATTCAAGTTCGGCTAAAGTAAGTAATCGGTATTTGGGCATCATGGATAAGTGTTTAAGAAAACAAAGGTCGGCATCATTTTTTAATTTCAAGCATTACGAAGCTTAAAATATAAAATAAATACCAACAAACGCTTGAGCATTTTACTGCATCGTTGGAGGATTTTGATGTTCTAAAGAATAAAATGAACTGAAAAATGTATTTCCTTTTACGGGAGCGATTGGCACCTCATAGGTATTTTTAGATTGATTTCCAGACGACAACACCGTCATTTTTACAGCCTTTACGGTATCGGTGATTGGCACGCGCGTATAGTAAATACTATGGGGCAATGATTGCCAATTTCTTGTGTCGGCCTGTTCGCTAAAAGCATTAAAAAGCGTTACGGCAGTGGCTAAACCTTCATTTTGTTTTCTAATTTGAGCTTCTTCTACTTTTTTAATCGCCAATCGTAACAATGAATTGCCCAATTCCCTTAACATTCTATCATTTAAAGACTTAAAGGCAACATCATTCACATTTTCAGCCAACTCAAGGGGATATTGTTTCCCATTGACTTCCACATAAGCCTGATCATAAACCGTTTTTCGTTCGGTGTATTTAGGGAAAGCAACCCTCACAATTCTTAAGTCATTGATACTAGCCGACTGGCCTTGGTTTTGCGATGGCATATAAAACGGAAAGGACAAACCTAATTCACTATTTACAAACATCACTTGTCCTCCTACACCGGGCACGACGGCAAAATTTATGCTCCATTCATCTTTTACTGGACCGAGGCCATTGTTCCAAAACATCACTAATTCAGTACCATCAGAAGTTGATTTTTCAAATTTTAAGCCTGTTTCATTTTCATAAAAATATAATTCTGCATCAAATCCCATTCTAAAACAAGCCCTTAATAAATCTTTTTTCAGCTGCAAAGGGGCACCTATTCCAAATTGCTTTTGATAAACATCTTTGTACGTATTATAGGCATTTCTATAAGCCGTGTAAGCGTTATTGTATTCACCTAAAGCATCATACACAATACCCATTAAATTTTGAACAAAGGCATCTTTACTGTACTTATTTTCATTGGTGTATTTATCTGATAATGCATTCAATTTATTATTCATTCGCCTCACCTCAATCAATGCTGATTCTTTGTCATTGATTTTTAAAAAATTGAGGGCTTTGTAATAATGGATCAACAAACATTCAAAATCTTCTCCTTTGTATTCTGTCATTTTAGGATTGGTAAGCAATGCTAAAGCTTCATCTACGGGATTTTTTTGATGGTCTTCTATTAATAAATGTGCGGTTTCAAAATATTGATTACTCTCGTACACCTTACCTTCAATTGAAGTAACCGTCCCTAAATTTAAATAATGCAGCAACTTTGTTTTCCTTTTCTCTCCTTTTTTATCGGCCAGCAATGTTTTTTCTGCTTCCGAAAAATTACCCGATTCAAATTCACGGTTGAATTTAAGTGTTCTTTGGTAATACGTTTGGCAAGCCGACAAAACGAGGGTACAAACCATTACAAAGGTGAGTATATAATGATGACGATACATTGTACAGGAATTTGTAGGAAATGGATAAGAAGAATAAAAAAACACGTATTGGG
>JBEAZU010000058.1:0-10361 GCA_041169945.1 Bacteroidota bacterium | reverse complement strand
AAGGTGTTTTAATTGACACACCTGTCTTTGGGTATGTGGTAGGCCTTCAAAATTCTTTTGTCATAACTTTCTTCTGTTATGTCTATCTTGTATATTATGCCCTAAGTGGCTATAAAAATGTCAATAAAGGAATGACTTTAGAAGCCAATGAAGAAAATGTAAGTAATGAAAAGCTTGCAGAATTGGCGTAATTGAATAATACTTAGATTATTATAGATTTATACAACTCGGAAGGTTTCAATACCTTTCGAGTTTTTGTTTTTTATTTCAAAATCTTTTAATGTAATGTTTTTTTATTTCAAAATCTTATATATATTTGTATCGAAATAAATTAAGTAACTCATATAAAATATATGGATATGAAATTTACCTGGTTGTTAACGGTTTTAATGGTGCTTCATTTGGATGCCTTGCAAGCACAAACGATTCCCTCAGATTCATCAGGAGGGAAAAAAGGGGCAGGTTTTTTAGCTATGTTTAAATACAATAAAGCACCTTCTCCGCATTTAACGGACACTTCTTTGCTGTTTAAAAAAATAGAGATCAAAGGAGTATGTGAAGAAAGCAATCAAATTAAAAACTATATAGGAAGTTTTGGAACAAATTCGGATTATGCCAACAGAGATGGTATTTTATTGAAAAATATCAATGTTACAGGGATATTTCGTTTTGTAACCATTTATAGAGACATGCAAGATGCCTATACTGGCGATAATGGCTTGCAAACTAGTAAGAAGAATCTATCCTTTTTAGATTATCCAATTCAAGATGTTTCGACTTCTGGCGCTGCCGGTACACCGATGTTACAATTGGCCATGACATCCACCATCAATAAAAATGTTGATTTTAGGATAAGTTATTCTATCGCCAATTCATTTTCTGGCTCCCCAAACAATAAAATTAACAAATATTTCACTTCTTATGGTGGGATAGCTTTTGACGGTAACTTAAGAACAAATGCGGCTATTTTCAACCTTAAAATTGGGGGCTTGTTAACCACAAGAGGTAGTCGTTTGATCTTTGATGCTCCAAGGTATAGAAACAACTATTTTGATAGGCTTTTGTCAAATCAATTTTCAGTTTCTGGAAAAGAAAGCAATGAAGGGGTAAAAGATGATGGCAAGTTCTACCTCTCGCCTTATGTGAGAGGAGTAATTACTAGGTTAACCTTTCCTGGACTTCAAAATTTATACCTATCAACCATGGTTGGTAGAACGTCTAATACTGCCGCTGGGGTACTCGATACGGTTAGTGTTTTCCCGGCCTTAAATTATATGCTTAGGGTTGGTCGTCCCTTTGCCATTAGAAGTACCAAAGGTAATATTGCATTGAATTATTTAGGTCGTGACGGTAATGTAGACAATATGATGGGCGCTGTAGATAATGCAGCTTTTCAAGCCCTCGATTTTGACCTTGATTTTAAGAAACTTGTGAAAGTAAGTACTGAATTTGGCTTGTCGACCATTAATAATCCTTTGATGAAAAATTCTCAAAATGGTACGGCATTTATTACTAATCTTCAATTTAAAAATTTGCTTAACTTCCCATTAAGTATAGAATATTATGCTATCAATAACAATTACGCCAATTTAGATGCAGGGATATTAAACACTAATACTGCTGCTAGAAATGGTGGTTCCACTACTCCTGGTCTTAAAGATTTGGGGTCATTTGTGAATGTGGCACAAGAATGTGGACAGGTGACCAACAATAGAAAAGGCTTAGATGTAGCTTCGACCTTAAAATTTGGTGATTTAACCGTTGATTTGGGTTATGCTTTTAGCCAAGAATTAGAAAATAAATACGATACTATTCTAATTCAACACCGTGTGAATGCCTTTTCAAGGTCTAGGTTCTATTATAATGGCAATGGAGTAGGACCTTATAATAGAATCCGTAGTATCTATGCAAGAACTTTTGAAATGATTAAGGTAACCGATACTGATAAAAATTACAAAAAAGGTTTTAACAATATGGAAGCCTTGCTAAAGTACAACATCAATATTGCAGGCAAAAAATTGATGTTATTTAACTACAATAATTTTGTTTCTATCCAAGATCATTTCTCTTTGACCCCAATATTTTCTGATCATGCTTTTGTAAGGACTTTTTATGAAGACTTTACCATCGCCTTTCAACTTTACCAAAGGTTTTCACTGATAGGGAATTACGGGTATGAACGTGTCATTGGAAATACTCGAGTCACTCTTTCACCTGATAAAGAAAGTGCTGCTGCTGGCGATAGAATTATTAATCAAACGGGCTCTGCAATTGGATACGGCTTTAACTACGACATCACCAGTAGGTTTGGTATTAATTACCGTCATAAGTGGATGACACACCATGACAAAAATTTTTTACAAGATCACTTTAAAGGACAAGAGTTTACATTAGAGTTTAAAATGTTAATTTAATGAAAAATCTACTAAAAAAATCATTCGGCATTTTGGTTGTAACTATGGTTGGTTATGGCTTTGCAAACGCTCAAGCGGATTTTAGTATCAATGGTTTAGGAAGAAGTATTCTTTCAAATAACCAGCTCAAAGGTAATATTCTTAACACCGATACTGCCACTGGAAGAAAGGCAGACACTTTAAGTACAAGAAAAGGGGCCGGGGGGTATAATTTATTTGACCTAGGCTTTAACTTTAAAAAAGGATTAGAATTTAAAACCAATGCATTGCTAAGGGTTAAACAACCTTTTGGTGATTTTTGGGGAGAACAAACAAAGTTTGAATTTCGCCAACTACAAGTAATGGGTGACCTAAGGTGGTTGAAATATGAACTGGGGGATATAGACGTTAAAATGACGCCTTATACGGTATACAATGCAGATGAAATGTATCATACGTTTGAGTCATCTATTTATAAAGCAAGACGTGACATCGTAGATTATGAAAATTTTAACAAAAACAACGTTTGGAGATTACAAGGTTTAAAATTAGGTACAGGCCTTTATTTCGAAAACAAATATGTAAATGAGTTGATTTTCAAAGGATTTGGGGTTCGTACCAACGGCACCAATGATTTTACAACGGCAGATAGGTTGTTGACAGGTTTATCAACGGATATCGTTTCTCAAAAATATGCGACTATTGGTTTTAATTATGTTGGCTTAAATGACATCAGGGTAAGTCGTACTTATGGGGTTGATTATTCAAACAATATTTTTACAAGTACTGCCGATATCAAGGTGTTGGATAAGGATATCTTGAAAATTAATCTTGTAGGCGAAGGGGGTACTTCCAATAGAAATTACTTAGTATACGCCAAAGATACCACGACCAAAGATACCACAGAAGTAGCGAAAGATTATTTTGTAGATGGGGGAGTTCAGGTTAAATTCAAAAAACTATTTTCCTTCAATGTCTCCTATAAAAATGTTGGCTTGAATTATTCTAGTCCTTCGGCACAAACGACAAGGTATAATATTGCTGCTGCGCCTGCTTTGTTTGGCAAAGTATTGTCTAACACTGCCAACAGACAACAATTATTGTTCGATAGGTTTACACAAGAAGCAGTATACAACAGAACTTTGTCGACTACTCTCAATAGCTTTAATCCAATTTTTAATAATATTACTCCTTATGGTGAAGCAACGCCCAATCGTAAAGGGATTACATTAGCCTTAGCGTCGGCAGATTCACTTGCGGTTAAATTTTATGCCCAAGCGCGGTTTTTTACGGAGATTACAGGAGAAGGAACAACTTTAAAAAGAAATTTCAAAGCCTTAACTACTGGGGTACAAATAAGCTTGGCTAAGTTATTGAAATTTGATCGTCCTATAGATATCTCATTCGGTGATCGTTATGAAAAAACAGACAGAGGTGCGGATACATTGGTTAATTTAACCAGCAATATCGTTGACGCAGGTTTAGTCATTGGTGTTTTCAAACAGTTAGATTTTATGCTTGGCCAAAAATATTTAACCGCAAAAGGTCGTGAGTTGGTAAGCAATAGAACAGTACTTAATGAGCTAGGCACTCCAACCAATTATAATGTAGATGCTACCCAAAAAATTACGTCTATAGGTTTTAGAATTAATTTTAACGAAACGGCCAATTTTGTAATGAACTACAATTTAGTGGACGCGAGCGATAAGAAAATGACTGCAATGAATTATACGATGAATCAATTGTTTGTAAACTTTAACATCATCTTCTAATTATGAAAAGGTATAGCTATGTATTCGTCATTTTGATTGCCATGTTCTCTTGTAAAAGAGATGTGTTTGAGCCATTCTATGGTACTCAAACCTGTCCAAATGCAGATTTTAGCATCACGAAACCCTTTACTGTGGCTACGACCACATCCTCTAAAAAATTGGCAGGCGTATTAGATTTCACCCTAACGGATGCTTTTCACATCAAATTTATTGATAGTTTACGTATCGATGCCTCCTTCAATGCTGCGGCTACGTGGAGAGTGGAAATACGGGGACAGTCTTCTTTTGCTAAAAAAATCTATACAGGAACCTCTGATGTCGTAAAATTGGTTTGGTACGGCAGACCAACAGGCAGTAGGTTTTTTATGGATGAAAAAATTGATATTGTATTTACGGTATTATGCAGAGATGATTTGACCCAAAAAGTGTCTTTAGATTTAAAAGCAAGCAAATTTATAAATCCTAAACCCAAAATTGGCAATTATGCAGTGAATGACCCACGCGTTTTTGTAATGGAAAATTTTGATGGCATTACCATTGCTGGTTTAGATAAAAATAGCCAATGGACTTCTAATTGGGAAACCGACGCAGCCAAAGATATTGAATTTGGAAGTGGGAAATTAGATACAGCTTTTGTATCAGAAACAAATAATACGAACTTTTGTACCATGGGGCCATCTCCTCAGGGGGGTAGTTTTTTGTCTATGGTAGGTACAACACCCATTCCATTTGGCTTACAAAAAAATACCTATGGTAACTATTTTGTGTATATCCCAACTGAGTTATTAAAAAGACTTCCCGCTGACAGAAGCAGGGTTTGGCTCAACTTTTATGCCAGTGCAGGACGCCATAATGCTACAAAACTTGTCATAGACTATAGGCAAGAATATGATCCTGGATGCCCTGCCCCATTAGATCCACTGACGCCCATTGCTCCCGAATGTAAGATAAGAGCCGTAAGGGTAGGAAAACAAGGTTCATTTACGCTAAATCCCGGGAACGACTGGCAAATGTACAGTTATAATTTAAACCAATTAGAAATTTTAGATACACCTTTTGATGCCAATAAAGCCTTAATTTTGGTATTAACTGTGGTGCAATCTGGAGGGTTTAGCCCAACCGAATTTGACATTGATTTTATCAATTTTACTATTGATGAACCATTTATAGGTATTGAAAAGTAATTTGGTTTACAGCGCTTATAAACAAGAAAGTCTCGATGATGTCGAGATTTTCTTGTTTATAAGCGCTGTATGGGTCAGGGCAAACGCATTAAAATAATTGAATAAATTGAAACCATAGGGTTATATATCCGTGAAAATTCGCCTAATCCGTATCATCTGCGTGCCATTTATTTATTCTTTTAAAGCATACATAAAAATTGAACACAGATGGAGCAGATTGGATAAACGCTGATGATGCCTCTTTGTAACTTCTATTCATTCAAATAAAACCACCATTTAAATGCTTTTTCCTTGCTGTATGGGTCATTTTTTCAGGAATTTTAAATCGTCAACCAGGTGTATTTTTTAAAATAACTTTTCTTCGGAAGTAAAAGCTGTTCTTGTTATTTTATGATTTGCCAATACGTATCCAAGAGCACCTGTTCTTTCACCTTGAAACTTGATTTTTTAATTTCTTGGGATATGAAAGCTATTCTGTCTTTTGTTTGAGGGTGCGTACTAACCATTTCAAAAACTTGATGTTTGGCTACATCAGGTGTTGCATCTTCTAAACGGTGAAATAAATTGATCATCCCATGAGGATCAATATTACTTTTAAACAATAATTTTAACCCTTCAGCATCCGCTTCTTTTTCCATTCCCCTTGAAAAATGTAGGTTTTTAAGCATGTCAGCATTTTGAGCTAAAATGGCTACTATGCCATTCACATCACTTAAAATAACGGATAAAAATAAATAGGAGCTAAGTTGACGACAAACACTTTTTAAGGAATGCTTGAACTTTAAGTGTGCATATTCATGTGCCAATAAAGCGGCTAATTCCTCTTTCGATTGCATTTTAGCAATGATGCCTTCATAAACAAAAATATGTCCACCAGGAACGGCAAAGGCATTGACAGTTTGGTCTTTGATGACTACGATTTTAATTTTATGTTCGGGTTTGAAATCTAAAGCCTTAAAAAACAAATTGATTTGTTTAGATTTTAGGGTGTCTATCGCCGAAAATGCCAATACTTGTTTTACGGTGGCATCACCAAGTTCTTCTTCAAATTGATATGGTAAACTTTCCGCCGCTTGCTCTGCAATGCTTGGCAAAACAAAATAATAAATCAAGGTTAACAAGGTAACTAAAACACCTCCACCAATCATAACCATTTTAAATGGCTTGGTTTTTAGTGATTTGTAATTTGATTTTGTAAAGGCATAGTCCTTAAAATGTGCTTCAATGCTTTCAATCGTTTCTTTTTGATTGATTTCTAGTACTTGATAAGGAAAACTTCCATATTTTAAAACAGCATGTTCATGCGAGTTGAAATCACTTTGGTGAATTTGGTTTGCCTCCCAAATCACTATCTTTTCGAGGCCTTCTTGGTCTATGAAAGTGATGCATAGCGAATGGTCATGAAGTGTGATGGTGGCTTCATGCCCTAAAGATGATTTTCCATCATAATATGTAACCTTATCTATCATTTTATTATCCTTTAAAAAAATCCTAAACCATGTTACACTAGCCCAATATCCAACATGTCAGACAAATCATCTCCTGTCGCATTGGTATATTCTTCTTCGGTTTGCATGATGGTATCTGCATCAAAAATGTCTGCGATTTCAATATTTTCAAGGATAAAACGAATATACCTTACCATTACCCATGAATAGCCTAAGCCTAGTGTACAAACTAATATCAAAATATTCACAAATGATTGTCTAAACAGTTTTCCTCCTGTAATATGGGAGTGAACATAGGCCACATTGTCACCCTGCACAATACGAATATTGTCGAAATAAAAATTAGTCATATCCGCTTTGTACCAAGGATAATAGATCCCTAGGGTAAAGAAACAAAACATGATTCCAAATAGTTTTTGAAAGAATATCCATTCGCCTTTGCCTTTAAAATAAAAAGTGACATTGCCCATTCTAATATGATCAAATACATATCTTCTGATGTCATTTTCGAGCCAAGTCCAATAAATACCGAAGGTAATGATGGTGAAGAAATAACCTTTAAAGCATAATTTAGCCAATTCTTTTAAATCTCCTCTGTACCCAAAATGTATACCTCTCCAAGAAGTTCTTGATAATCGGTATTTTAATACTCCATGTACTGCAATGGGAATTAAAAACATAAAACCAACATAAAATATGGCACTGCCGACCAAAGCATAGGTTGCCCCAAAGTGCCCTAAACCATACAATGAGCCATACAAAATGATTAAAATGAAGATAAGCTTCATAAAGCCTTTCAACATTTCATTTCCGGTACCATGAAACATAAATCTACTGCCTGCAAATTCGGTTTCTTGGTAAATGTACTTAAAATTAGCTGCCCTTGCCCAAGGGTAATATATCCCCAAAGTGACTATGGTTAAAATAGCATTGATAATTTGAATGCCAAATAGTTTAGCGCCATCACCATGAAAGCTCAGTGCATTTTTGTTTTCCATCTTGGTTTTAAAATTTTAAATAATCGAGAATCAATATAATGGTTGTAAAATAGTAATACAAAGTCGATTCATGAATGTTAAACTAAAAAGACGTTGAATGGTAAGCTGTAAAATTGACAAGGCCTTTGCTTAGGCAGTAAAACGGACACCCATTTTTGTGGCCAATGCTTGCAAATCTTCTACAACGGGTGTTAGCAAAGGAATGCCTTGTACCAATCTTTCCGTTTGCATTGCTCTTTCTGGATCTCCAGGAATGAGTACTTTGGCTTGACCTTCGACTGTTTTGGCATTTCTAAAACTTTCAATCCAATTGTCCATGTGCTCCTTAAATTCATCTGCAGGGCGGAATGCATCAATTCTAAAAGCCCCAAAGAAATGCCCAATGCCTTCACCTACAGGATTGGCAGGCAATGGCAAAAAGCTTACAAATGGGGGTACCCATGGGCCATAATTGGCTCCAGAAAAAACAGCAGAGAATATATCGACAATGGCTCCAAGGCAATAGCCTTTGTGGCTGCCATGTTCACGATCTCCTCCGAGTGGCAGTAACGCTCCTCCTTTTTTTAAGGCATGTACATCAGGCGTGGTTTGTCCGTCTTGGTCTTGGATCCAACCCAAAGGGGCATCAAGATTTTTGCGTTGTAATATTTCTAATTTACCATTCGCCGCTGTGGTGGTAGCAAAATCAGCCACAAAGGCAGGTTGATGTAAGGCGGGTATGGCTACCGCGATTGGATTGGTCCCCAACATTCGGTCGATCGAAAATGTTGGCGCCACCAGCGGACTAGCATTGGTCATGGCTATCCCAATCATGTCGTTTTCTAAAGCCATCATGGCATGGTAACCTGCAATGCCAAAATGGTTAGAGTTTTTTACAGCCACCCAACCACTTCCAGCTACTTTTGCTTTGTCTATGGCAATTTGCATGGCTTGAGGAGCAACTACTAATCCTAAGCCAGCATCCCCATCAACAGTGGCAGTGCTTGGCGTTTCATGAATTATTTTTACCGTAGGATTGGCGTTAATTCTTGACGACTCCCAAAGTCTCACATAGCCCGAAAGTCTTGCAATGCCATGAGAATCAACACCTCTTAAATCTGCCGACAGTAAAACTTTAGCCGCCAAAGCAGCATCTGTTGGGTTTGAGCCCATCTTTATAAATACTTGTTCAGCGAAATCTTTCAGGTAAGAATACTTATACATGGTATAAATGCGTTAATTTGAGTGTATGAATTACAAATTTATTTACTTTTGTACAAGAAACAAACAATTAAGTACTTGCTACAAGAAACAAAGTATTTAAATGGAAGCAATTAAAATGCGATTTGATAAAAATTTAACGCCCTTAAATCATGTATATGAAACCATATTGTCTAATTTTTCTCTCCTTGTTTGTGTCGTACGTCAGTAATGGACAAGATAAAAAACTAATTGCCTCAGATATAAAGCAAGTAACGGTTTTCCAAAGTAAAGCACAAATGGTGAATACGGCTACCGCAACAGTAGAGCCAGGCATCACCGAACTTACTATTCCCGGTTTATCTCAATTTGTAGAACAAAATAGTATTCAAGTAACAGGCAAAGGAGATTTTGTAATTTTAGGGGTAAAACAAAAAGTGAATTATATACAGCAAGCTAAAAAGTCAGCAGAATATATTGCTTTAGAAGACACCACCGAAAAAATTAAATTAGCCCTTGAACATTTAAACGACAAAGCACATATTCTTGCCAAAGAAGAAGACATGATATTGGCTAACCAACATGTTGGCGGAAAAGATAAATCCCTTACTGCAGATGAATTTGAAGAATACCTCGATTTGTTTAGAGACAGGTTAACTGAAATCAGAACTTTTAGGTCTAAAACCCAAAGAGAATTGTTGAAAAAAGAGGAGTTATACAACCAGTTCAAAAACCAACTTGAATCTATTCGATCTCAACAAGACAAACCAAGTACAGAAGTTACGGTGACGGTGTCTGCTAAAACCAGAAGTACGATAGGCTTAGAAATTTCGTATTTGGTAGGCAATACTGGTTGGACACCCATCTATGATTTGAGAAGTAAAAACACTACTTCGCCTATGCAATTGATTTATAAAGCCAATGTTTATCAAAATACGGGTGTGGATTGGGAAAGGGTGAAAATAAAATTGTCGACCGGAAACCCTAGTGTGGGTGGGGTAAAACCTGAACTCTATCCATGGACAGTAGCTATTCAAGAAGAAATTGAAAAGAAAAGCAGAAGCTGGGGGCGTTCTGAACGTTTGGCTTACGATGGCATGAATACCATGGATTTAAAAGCACCTCAAAGGGCTGAAATAATGGAAGCAGGGTCTATGGCCAATGAGGTTACTGTGATTGAAAATAGCATGAGTATTGAATTTGATATTCCTGTACCATATTCTGTTCCATCCGATGGCAATTATGTGTTGATGGATGTGCAGACTGTTCAAATACCGGTGGTTTATAAACATTATACTACGCCAAAACTTGACAATGGGGTATTTCTTACCGCCTTGTTGACCAATTGGGAACAGTATAATCTTATTCCTGGCAATGCCAATGTGTA
>JBEAZU010000057.1:0-4285 GCA_041169945.1 Bacteroidota bacterium | reverse complement strand
ATTTAGGAAGTTCAATAAAGTTGAATTCAATATCGCTAATTAGGTTTTCACCTGTTTGAACGTCAATTATTTTATGTCGACTGATATAATCAGAATTCTGAGTAATATTGAAGTCTAAAATGCCAATGAAAAAAGTAGGATTTAATCGTTCATACAAGTCACCTCTTTCAATTTGAGCCGAATAACTTTTAGAAGCATAATATAAAACACGTTTGTCAAAACCTTTCTACTTTACACTTTCTACTTTACTCAACACTCCTTTTTTGTTGCTTTTGAGTTTTTCAGCAAGCCCTAAATCTACTAATCACTTAAAACATCCCTTTTGCGGCTTGTCGTATGCAAAGACTTCCACGCTACTAGAAAATTACCATGCCCGACTTACCAACTAAAAAGCCTCCCGAAAACTATTCGGGAGGCTTTTTAAACTTACTAAATCTTAATTCTTAAAACTGGCTAATTTTACATTTGCCTAAAAACTTATCATTGTCGGCTTTATTTTTGCATTTGGTCAACCCTGAATTTTTGAAAGTTTCTCTAATGCTTTTGTCATTAGGCTCATTAAATGGGGTAACTTTTACCCAGTCAATTTCTAAGAAAATTCTATCAAAATCTGCTTTTCCTCCAGCCCATTCAGGAAACCAAGTTCCCAAGGTTAATCGGCCTTTGATATCAGGAATATGCTCCGTGGTAGTATAAATAAATTTGTCGTCTAAATAAAAATCGACCCTTGCTTTTTCAGCACCACCACCGGTATGCCAGTCAAAACGATAGGTATGGAAATTTCCATCGCTTTGGTTCATCCCCATGTGTTGAAAATTGTCGGTATAGTTTACTTCTGTGTGCCACGTATTTAAACGGGCATAATCATAAGAACAATCTTTGTATTGGTCTCCAGTTTTAGGAGCGCTTGGAATTTCAATGTCAATTTCATGATTTACCGTCACATACCTTCCATCATTGTCATTCCCTTGCGCATCGTATCCTTTGTTGATCAGGTCTTGGTAAGAAGGATTGTCCTGATATACCTCTTGGTAGTGAAAAGTCCAAATAGCACTACACACACCCAATTTTGGAGGTAATTTCATTCTAACTTCATATCTTCCAGACCCAATGTATTCATCTGTAATGAGAATACCACCAACCCTCGTACCTGGTGCATCCTGGGCAAATGAGCCCTTACTTTTTGTAATCCCTTTGATTGGCCCTGAATAATTATCCCCATTGGCTCCAAAATAAGCCTTATTATTCTTAACAATCACATTTTCTGGCGCAACACCATGGTTCTTAAATGTTTTACCATTTCCCCAGTGATTTCTACCGTACCACCATTTTGTTAAGTCTAGTTCTGTACCACAAAAATCATCGCAAAACACCCCTTTAGGGACATCCTTACAAACATCACACGAGCCAATGGTATCTACGAGTTGATTTGATTTTGAAGTTTTAAATTCGCTTGCGCCAGCTTTAATTTCCCCCACAATACCTTGTGCTGGGTCGGCATTAAAATACAATTTAGTTTCGACATCCTTAGCATTTTGCATGCTTATGTCTGTAGCAGAACCTTGTGCGAAAAGCATGGCGGGAAAAGATAACGCTGCAAGAATCATGTTACGCGCTATGTTGTTTCTGTTTATCATATCACATTCATTTTAATGGTTGTACGAATTGATTTATCTTTGGTTAAATTTCAACAATGAAATCTTTTGAAAGCAATTAATAAGCAAATGTATGTCATAATAAAATAAATTGCAATTAAATGTAAGATAATAATACATAAAATTTTACAAAAAGTGACCAAAGACCTTACCAATGGTTTCAACAATGTACAAAATATACTTCGAAAGATTTTAATAAGCAAAAACAAATAATTATCAAAACATTTGCAACCAAAAACAAGATTAAAATTAACAAAGACAAAATAAATGAATTAATCGAAAGTTTATGAAAACATTTATTATATTTGTAGTGCCATTACGGTGGCTTAAAGATTTCGATAAAAAATAAGGCTATGGATAAGTTATCAATGAAACATAAAACGCTGAATCAGTTTGTAATTGAAGCGGTGAAAAACAATGTTCCTAGTAGAGAATACGGACTACCGCCATTGATTCATGCCATTAGTGTGGCCGGAAAAATTATTAACAGAGAAATCAGCAGGGCTGGCATGGCCGACATGATGGGCACCTCTGGGAGCGCAAACGTGCATGGGGAAGAGGTTAAAAAACTAGATGAATATGCCCATGACGTATTTGTAGCAGCGCTTTCGGTGAGTGCAGAATGTTGTGTAATCGTATCAGAAGAAAGTGAAAACATCATTTCTTTACAAGGTAAAATTGACGATTCTAAATATGTGGTTTTGCTTGACCCCATTGACGGCTCTTCTAATGCAGATGTAAATGTATCAATTGGTACCATTTTCTCTATCTACAAAAGAAAAACAAATGCTGGACCTGGCACCGTAGAAGATTGCCTACAAAAAGGATTAGAACAAATCTCTGCCGGATATATCATATATGGCAGTTCAACCATTTTTGTTTTAACCACTGGCGATGGCGTACATGGCTTTACCTTAGATACTTCCGTAGGAGAATTTTATTATTCACACCCTTATTTAACCATCCCATCTCAAGGCAAATTTTACTCCATCAATGAAGGCAATTATCAAAAATTTGATATAGGCATACAAAAATTCATTGATTATTGCCAAGAAGAAAAATCAGTAAGCGATAATCCTTATGTATCAAGACATATTGGTTCCTTGGTGGCTGATTTTCATAGAAATTTAATCAAAGGTGGAGTATTTATTTACCCTTCTACCACGCAACACCCTCATGGTAAATTGAGGTTGCTATACGAATGCAACCCTATGGCATTCTTAATGGAACAAGCAGGCGGAAAAGCCACCAATGGTATCAACAGAATATTAGAAATTGAAACACACCATATCCATCAATTATCGCCATTGGTGATTGGGTCTGCAGACATGGTTGAAATTGTTGAAAAATTTATCAAAGATTATTCGACCAAAAACATCCCTGAAAACGCTTAAAAAATCAGGTATTGATTATTTACATTTAAACAAAATATCTTATGTGTGGAATAGTTGGTTATACTGGAAGCAGACAAGCTTACCCTATTGTCATCAAAGGACTTCAACGATTAGAGTATCGTGGATACGATAGCACAGGCGTTGCTTTACTTGGCTCAAGTCTCCATATTTATAAAAAGAAAGGAAAAGTAAAAGCCCTTGAAGCAGAAGTCATCGGAAAAAACATCGAGGGAAATACCGGCATTGGCCATACCCGCTGGGCTACACATGGTGAACCGAATGATGAAAATGCACACCCACACCAATCCCAAAGTGGCCGATTGGCCATGATCCACAATGGCATTATTGAAAACTATGCCGCTATCAAACAAGAATTAATACTCAAAGATTACCATTTTACAAGCGATACCGATACCGAAGTACTGCTAAATTTTATTGAAGAGGTACAATACAACAATGAATGTTCTTTAGAAGAAGCCATCAGAATAGCCTTAAAAAGGGTAGTAGGTGCTTATTGTATTTTACTTGTCTCTATAGATGAACCAGGCACCATTTATGCCGCCAGAAAAGGGAGTCCTTTGGTAATCGGAGTAGGTGATGGAGAATATTTTTTAGCTTCTGATGCTTCACCCATTATTGAATATACCAAAGAAGTAATTTATGTCAATGATTATGAAATGGCAATTGTTAGACCAGGAGAACTTATTCTTAAAAATTTAGGAAACGAAAAGCAAACCCCTTTTATCACCAAACTCGATATGGAGCTTGCTGCCATAGAAAAAGGGGGCTTTGAACATTTTATGTTGAAAGAAATTTTTGACCAACCTAATACCGTTTTTGATTGTCAACGTGGGCGACTATTGCCCGAAACAGGACAAATCATGATGAGTGGAGTAGACCAACATATTGACGCCTTGGTACATGCTCCTCGAATTATTATCGTGGCTTGTGGTACAAGTTGGCATGCAGGCTTAATCGCAGAATATTGGATAGAAAATCTTTGTAGAATTCCGGTAGAAGTAGAATATGCCAGTGAATTTAGGTACAGAAATCCCATCATCAACCAAGGAGATGTGGTCATCGCAATTTCTCAAAGTGGTGAAACGGCAGACACTTTGGTGGCCCTAGAAAACGTAAAAAAACAAGGCGCCTTTATTTTCGGAATTGTAAATGTGGTAGGCAGTAGCATTGCGCGCTTAAGTCATGCCGGTGCCTATACCCATGCAGGACCAGAAA
>JBEAZU010000056.1:0-2653 GCA_041169945.1 Bacteroidota bacterium | reverse complement strand
AACAACACAAGTATTTCATCATGTCGCAAACAGAACGCAACTCTTCAAGAACGGTAACGGGCAGTATCGTATTCTATAAGCAACATCGAAATAAGTTTTTATTTCATGCAAGCAATACCATACTCGAAATCAAAGTATTGAATGATAAAATATTTAAAATCAGGTACAGCCAAGACCGTGATTTTGAAGCCGATTTTTCTTATGCAACCAATAATGCCAATATCCCTATTTTAGGCTTTCTTAACTTTGAAGAAAATACAGAATATTATATCATCTATACGTTTTACGTCCATTGTTACATCCGAAAAAAAGACCTTAAAATAAGTTTGTTTAACACCAAAGATGAAATCATTCTTGACGAAACGGAGGGTTATTCATTTGAAGAAAACAAAGACTTTGGCGGCTACAACATTTATTGTAGCAAACTAATACAAGAAGAAGAAGTATTCTTTGGATTAGGAGACAAGCCTACAGAACTCAACCTCAAAGGGCGAAGATTCACCAATTGGTGTGCAGATATTCCGGCCTTTCAAAAAGACCAAGACCCCTTATACAAGTCTATCCCTTTCTATTCCGGCCTTCATCATGGCATTGCTTACGGGATTTTTTTCGACAATACCTTTAAAAGTTATTTTGATTTTGGCTTAAATGAACAAGATACCGCGAGGTTTTGGGCTGAGGGGGGTGAAATGAGTTACTATTTCATCTATGGACCTGACTTAATCGACGTAACAGCCCAATATACTTTACTGACTGGTGCGCCTCAATTACCGCCACTATGGTCATTAGGGTATCAACAATGCAAATGGAGTTATTTCCCTGACACCAAAGTGGAATCTATTGCGAACGCTTTCCGTGAACATCAAATCCCTTGTGATTCTATAAGTTTGGACATAGACTATATGGACCAATACAAATGTTTCACTTGGCATCCCGAACATTTCCCTGACCCTAAAACACTCATTTCAAGTTTAAAAACCCAAGGTTTTAAAACAGTCGTCATTATCGACCCTGGCATAAAAATAGAAAAAGGATACCCCATTTACGACGAGGGAAAGGCAAGTGATTATTTTTGTAAACGTGCCGATGGCCCATTAATGAAAGGTACGGTGTGGCCTGGACCATGCAATTTCCCAGACTTTACGGACCCATCTACCAGAATATGGTGGGGGCATTTATTTCGTGAATTCCTAGACCTTGGAATTGAAGGTTATTGGAATGACATGAATGAACCTGCGGTATTTGAAACAGGGACTTTCCCTTTAGATGTGCGACACATCTACGAAGGAATGCTTTGTAGCCATCGAAAAGCACACAATGTATATGGAATGTTAATGGCAAGAAGCACTTTTGAAGGCGTCAAAACATTGTATCCTACCGAACGCAAACTCGTGATTAGCAGGGCTGGGTATAGTGGCTCTCAACGATATGGTGCCGTGTGGACAGGAGACAACATGTCTACGTGGGAACATCTATGGATAGCTAACATCCAATGTCAAAGGTTGGCCAGTTCGGGCATTTCTTTTTGTGGATCAGATGTTGGGGGTTTTATTGGAGTACCCAATGGTGAATTATTTGCAAGATGGATACAGATGTCCATTTTTCACCCTTTTTTAAGGGCACATGCCACCAGTGAATTTGGAGACAAAGAACCATGGGTATATGGCGAAAAATATACTAAAATCATTAAAACAGCCATTGAATTAAGGTATCAATTATTACCCTATATCTATAGTGCCTTTTGGCAATACGTCAACCAAGGCATGCCGATGATTAGAACATTGGTCATGCTTGACCAACAAAACCCGGATACGTACTATAGAATGGAAGAATTTTCCCTCGGGGACCATTTACTTACCTGCCCCATTGGGAATGAAGGTGCCTTAGGAAGATACCTATATTTACCCCAAGGTAATTGGTATTACTATTATACAGATGTACTCCATGAAGGAAGAAAAGAATATTGGATTGAAACCAATATTGAATGTAGCCCTATTTTTGTAAAAGCAGGTGCCGTTATTCCATTTTACCCAATTCAACAACATGTTGACGAACTCAACATTACCAGTCTTACCCTACACGTGTATTACAACCATGACACTTGCCTTGTGAATAGTCAACTTTTTGAAGATGACTATAAAAGTTACCAATACGAAACAGGGGTGTATTGTGAACGCAATTTCACGACACAACTGATTGGTGACATCTATCATTTCAGACAAGTAATCGCAGGAACGTACCCCTCTAAAATTACCAATTTCAAGTTTGTACTACATGGTTTTCAATCCGTTGCAAACATTCAAACCAATATTGGCGTATTGACGTTTAGTAAAGAAAACAACACCTATGTTTTTGAAGCTCCTGCCACAACAAACGAAATACAGCTAAAATTATAGTATTACCATTGGGTAAGGATATTAAAAAAGGCACAAAAAAAAAGCGTTCCAATGGAACGCTTTTTTTTTGTACAGCGATACGATGTATTAGTTTCTATTGATGGCGTTCAAATCTTCAAAAGAAGTTTTCAAACGCGCTTTCAATGTTTCTTCACCTTTACGTAACCAAACACGTGGGTCATAATATTTTTTGTTTGGTTTTTCATCTCCTTCTGGATTACCAATTTGAGATTGTAAATAAGCTTCGTTTTTCACGT
>JBEAZU010000055.1:0-6838 GCA_041169945.1 Bacteroidota bacterium | reverse complement strand
TGTAGCGGTACTTGTGAAGCTTAGCTCATCAATGCAAATACCATCCAGCTGGATAAATAGGCCAAACCGGTCATGTATACCAATTGTATGGCGGGCCAAACCCAAGATTTTGTTTCACGGTACACGACGGCAATGGTGCTCATACACTGCATGGCAAATACATAAAAAATAAGCAAAGACATCGCTAAAGCAGGTGTATACATGATGGTGCCCGTTTTGGGATTTACTTCTGCTTGCATCCGTTTAACGATGGTATTTTCGTTTTCGACCTCGGCTCCAATGCTATAAATGGTTGACATGGTGCCAATAAAAACTTCACGTGCAGCAAATGAAGTAATGAGGGCAATGCCTATTTTCCAATCGAAACCAAGGGGTGCAATGGCAGGCTCAATGAATTTCCCAAAAGTACCTGCATAGGATGCTTCAAGTTTATGAGAAGCCACCAAATTGGTCGTTTGCGCAGGAGACAATTGTTGGGTTTTAGCAATTGTTTTGGCTTTCTCAGCTGCTTCTGTAATCGCATTTCCTGGTCCATAAGAAGCCAATACCCACAATACAATAGAAATGGCCACAATAATTTTACCCGCTTCAAAAACAAAAGCTTTCACTTTTTCTACAATGGTTAAGCCCACATTTTTCCATCGAGGGACTTTATACCCCGGCATTTCCATGACAAAATAACTGCGGTCTTTGCTTTTCAATAGTAATTGCATCAATTTGGCGGTGATGATGGCAGCCAAAAATCCAATCAAATACAAGCCCATTAAAGCCAATCCTTGCAAGTTGAATATTCCCAATACATACTGTTCAGGAACGATTAAGGCAATTAAAACGGTAAATACAGGAATACGAGCCGAACAACTGATGAGTGGGGTTACAAAAATGGTAATCATTCTTTCTTTCCAATTGTCGATGTTGCGGGTAGCCATAATGGCGGGCACAGCACAAGCCACGCTCGATACCAAGGGAACGACACTTTTGCCATTTAAACCAAATTTACGCATGAGTTTATCCATGATAAACATTACCCTGGCCATATACCCCGATTCTTCTAAGATGGCGATGAAAGCAAATAGGATGGCAATTTGTGGAATAAATATAAGTACCCCACCAAGACCTGTGATTAAGCCTTCGGTCAATAAATTTACGACTGGTCCGGCAGGCAATGCCTCTATTAAGAAGCCATTGAGTTTGCTAATGCCAAGGTCAATCCATTCCATTGGAATGCTAGCCCAAGCAAAAATGGCCTGAAATATTAAAAATAAAGTAGCAAAGAAGATCAAGTATCCCCAAACTTTATGGGTCAATACTTGGTCAAGTTTTTTGCTTATTGTATCAACGGTTTTTTGGTTTTGTTGCACCACCACCTCGTCAATCAAAGTGTTGAGGTATTGGTACCTGGCAATGGTTTCTTTGGCTTGTAGCGCGGCACTATCAAAGCCATGTTGTTGACAAGTATTTTTTACGATTGATTTTTCTGCGGCTGATAAATGCGACATTTTCTCATACATGTGCGCTGTAAGCAAAGCGACATAAGGGTTTGAGATGTTTAATTGCGCAACAAGATCAGCGATTACATTTTCAGCAAAAAGGCTTGTGTTGAAAAAGCCAGGACTTTGTTTTACCCTAGAAGCTAAAGTAGCTACTTTTAACCAATCAATGCCTTCACCAGTTCTTGCATTAATGGCTACCACTGGAACGCCCAGTTTTGTTTTTAGTTGTTCAATATTGATGCTAATGCCTTGTCGTTTGGCGACATCCACCATATTGATGGCCAATACGATAGGAATGCCTAAATCTTTGATTTCAGTAAATAAAAGTAAATTGCGTTTTAGGTTTGACGCATCTGCCACGACAATGATGGTGTCGGGATAATTTTTATCTTGAGGATTGGTAAGGATATCAAAAACAACCTGTTCGTCTTGCGATTTGGGATATAGGCTATAAGTGCCCGGTAAGTCGATGATTTCAGCATTGACATGCTCCACCATGATACAAGAACCGGTTTTTTTATCTACCGTTACCCCCGGAAAATTTCCAATTTTTTGATTTAAGCCAGTAAGATGGTTAAATAGCGATGACTTCCCCGCATTTGGGTTGCCGATAAGCGCTATTTTGGGATGTGTATTTACGGGCATTTTTAAATGGTTGATCTTAATTTACTTGGTAATGCTCATGCCATTAAACCAATAGTACGGTTGCCGCTTCTTCAAGTCTAATGGCCAATCGATACCCCGACACATTGATACAAATAGGGCAGCCAAGTGGTGCAATAGAATCAAGTTCGATTTTACTGCCGGGTAAGCAACCCATTTCTAGCAATTTCAATGACATCAATTCGTCAGTAAAGCCACTCACTATGCCCGTTTCTCCAATGTGCAGAGAAGCAATAGTTTTATGTTTTACCAAGTTGTTCATGTTATTTAGACTAATTAAGATTAGTGTGCAAGATAACAGCTATGTTACTAAGAAAAAAGCTTTTTAAGTAGAAAACATCATTGGCGCTGGGCAATACTTTAAATACAGGATTTAAACCATTTGCTCATATAATTTTTCATACATCGGCATAATGTTGGTGACATCAAAAACATTGGCTTGTGCCAAGGCATTGGCTTTAAAGGTGGGCAGATTTTCATCTTTTAACACAAATAGGGCATTTTTTGCCATATCATCTACATCGCCAATATTGCTCATAAAACCTGTGAGGCCATGGATGTTTACTTCAGGAATTCCTCCGGCATTGGAAGAAATGACCGGTACTTCACAAGCCATGGCTTCTAAAGCGGCAAGGCCAAAACTTTCTTTTTCGGAAGGCAATAAAAACAAATCGGCCAATGAGAGCACTTCTTCTACGGCTTCTTGTTTGCCTAAAAATCTAACATCCTCACAAATGCCTAATTCTCTACACATTTGTTCCATGCGAGGTCTTTCGGGGCCATCACCCATCAATAATAATTTACTGGGTAATTGTTGACGAACCCTTTGAAAAACAGCCAACACATCTTCAATGCGTTTTACAGCCCTGAAATTGGAGGTATGGATGAGTAGTTTTTCGTTGTTGGGGCAAATGGCTTTTTTGAAATGGTCTTTTTTCTGTTTTTTAAATCTTTCTAAATCAATGAAGTTGGGAATTACTTCAATGTCTCGGGTAATTTTAAAATGGGCGTAGGTATCTTTTTTTAAATCTTCAGAAACGGCAGTCACCACATCTGATTGATTGATACTGAAAGTCACCACAGGTTCATAGGTTTTGTCTTTGCCCACAATGGTAATATCGGTACCATGTAAAGTGGTCATGACAGGAATATTGATGCCTTCTGTTTTTAGAATTTGTTTCGCCATATAGGCTGCAGAAGCATGAGGAATGGCATAATGTACATGTAATATGTCTAGCTTTTCGTATTTGACCACATCAACCATTTTACTTGCCAAGGCAAGTTCATAAGGAGGATATTCAAATAAAGGATAGGAGGAAATATTAACCTCATGGTAAAACAAGTTTTGGTCAAAAAAATCAAGTCGTGTAGGCTGACTATAGGTAATAAAATGGACTTGATGTCCATTTTTGGCAAGCGCCTTCCCAAGTTCTGTCGCCACAACACCACTCCCACCAAAAGTTGGATAACAAACGATTCCTATTTTCATTATATGAGTATATAGTACTGAGTACAGGGTACAGAGTACGGATTAAACACCTTCAGCTACCACTTCTTGTACTTCAGGAACCATTCGTTTTAATAAATTTTCAATGCCAGCTTTCAACGTTACCGTGGAAGAAGGACAGCCACTGCAAGAACCTTTTAAATTTACTTTTACAATGCCATCTACAAAAGAGTGGAAAGTAATGGCTCCACCATCTTGTTCTACCGCAGGACGAACATATTCGTCTAACAACACTTTGATTTTAGTCACCACTTCAGAATCGTCTTCGGTAGCGATTGCATCAATTTCGCCAATTAAAAGCGGTTTACCATCTTCTAAAAATCCTTTGATAAAAGATTTTAGCAAAGGGGAAATTTCGGTCCAATCTGCGGCTTCATCTTTGGTGATGGTGACAAAGTTGGCGGCGATAAATACCCTTTTAACAAAATTAAATTTGAATAAATCTATGGCCAAAGGGCATTTTGTTGCATCATTTACGGTGGTGAAATCTAAGTTTTCGGCTTCAGGCAAAAGCATAAAATCCATTACAAACTTTAAAGAGTTTGGGTTTGGGTTTGCTTCTGTATATATATTAACAATTCGTTGGTTTGTGCTTTCCATTTTGTTGATAGTTTGAGCTGGTAAATATAAAACTTTTCTATACAAATTAACCTGAAAATGTATTTTTCCTCTTGATAAAACTAATACGTCTATTGACGATAGTACTTGGCCAGTGTTTCCATCAACACAAAAATATCTTTAAAGGTAGTATACAAGGCCACAGGGCTTATTCTGATTACATTGGGTGATCTCCAATCTACGATGATGTTATTTTTTTGTAAAAAATCAAATATATCTTTTCCATTTTCTTTAAAAATAACCGACAACTGACTTCCTCTTTCTTCAGGGTTTGATGGCGTGATGATTTGTAAATGGTGTTTAAAATGGCTATTCAGCAACAAGAATTCAAGATAAGCGGTAAGTATTTTACTTCTTTTGAATAGGTAATCAAGCCCAATAGATTCAAATATTTCGATGGAAGCCATATAGGCCGCTAATGGCAAAATGGGTGCATTGCTCAATTGCCATCCATCTGCCCCTGCAGCAGGTTGAAAATGCTTTTTCATTAGAAACCTTTCTTCCTCCTTGTGTCCCCACCAACCTCCTAAACGAGGGAGATGTTCATTTGCGTAGCGCTCATGGACAAAGGCGCCACCTACGCCACCTGGTCCGGCATTAAGGTATTTATAAGAACACCAAACGGCAAAGTCAACTTGCCAATCGTGCAATTGTAAAGCAATATTCCCAACTGCATGGGCCAAATCAAAGCCTGCTTTTGCACCTACTTGATGTGCTGCCGCTGTGATTTTTTGCAAATCAAATGCTTGCCCAGTGAAATAATTGACACCACCTAAAAATACAAGGGCCAACTCATTGCCATGTTTGGTGATGGTTTCTAAAATATCGTCGGTGTTAAGGATATGTTCGCCTTTTCTAGGCAATAATTCAATGATTACATCTGCAGGATGAAAGCCATGCAGTTTCACTTGGGTTTCAAGCGCATATTGATCGGAAGAAAATGCCCCAGCTTCGGTAATAATTTTAAATTTTTGTTTGGTGGGCGCATAAAAACTGATGAGTAACAAGTGTAAATTGGTGGTGAGTGAGTTCATCATCACCACTTCACTTGCTTTTGCGCCGACCAGTGTAGCGGTTATTTTTTTGGAAAATTGATGGTAATGTAACCAAGGTTTATCGCCCTGAAAATGCCCTTCTACACCTAAGTTTTTCCATTGCTCTAATTCATTTTGAATATATTGGGCAGTAGATGTTGGTTGTAAGCCTAAAGAATTGCCACAAAAATAATGTACATCTTTGCCTTCCACCTTGGGGATATGAAATTGCGCTCGTGCCGGTGTTGGAAATGCTTTTTCCAATAAATCAGTGCAAGAAGATTCAATAGAAAATGTTGTTTCCATCACTCAAAGGTTTACACGACATTAAAATTTAGCCCTAATCGCTTAGGCAACGCTCCTAAACAAAGCAAGAAATGCATCAGGGCAAACGCATTTAAATGGTGGTTTTATTTGCATGAATAGAAGGTACAAAGAGGCATATTCAGCGTTTATCCGCATAATCTGCTCCATCTGCGTGCCATTTATTTATGCTTTAAAAGAAATAAATGGCACGCAGATGATACGGATTTGGCGAATTTTCAGGGATATATAATGCTATGTTTTTCAATTCGTTTGCCCTGAGAGATGCATTAAGCTTTGCTGAGTTTTCTTTTAAATTGAACACCTATTATACCTGCTACCATTATTAACAAACCAATGGAGGCATATAAACCAATAGTATTGCCAACATAATACGTTTTTGGATGAAACTTAAATTCAATTTTATGCTTTCCTTTTGGCAAATGGACGCCTCGTAAAATGTAATTTACCCTAATATGGTCAATTTTTTTGCCATCCATATAGGCTTGCCATCCTTTGTCGTAATACACTTCAGAAAACACAATAAAGCCTATTTGATTATTGCTGGTGGTATAGGTCAAATGATTCGGTTCATAGCTATCTAAGCTTACCCTTGCGCCAGTGGTGTCGTATTGAGAAGGTGTAAACACAAATTCTTCTAAATCGGCAATGGCAGTAAGTTTAGGGTTAATGGAGGTAAGGCTAGCAATTTCTTGGTCGGCACCATTAACGGCTTTGAGGTCGGTGACAAACCAAGCATTCCCTAAAGCATACGGGTTTAGCAATACGGCATCTTTTGATTCTCCGAGTTTGAGGTATTTGGTGTTTAACATATTCAATACAGGCAGAGAAGCCAATTGTTGAGGGTTAAACGTTTTATTGTTGAAGCTGGTAATCAGGGATTCCATTTCTGGTGTCAGCGCTCTTTCAATCACATCTTGGTACCTTCTCATTTTTGCTGCACAATACCCTCCAATTGATTTATGGAAATAGGAAGTTCGCGCATCATTAAACGGATTGTTTAAATTAAACACCCTATAATCTAATGATTTATCTTCCATGATGGTAACATCCGCTTCAGAAGGCGTGTAAAAGTTTTCCATCACATGTTTGGCAAAATTATTTTTATTTAAATATCTTTTGTCAACACTCCAAAGGTCAATCAAGGTTAATAAGGCTACAATGGCTATGGCTATATTGGCTTTTAATTTATTGATTAA
>JBEAZU010000054.1:0-9897 GCA_041169945.1 Bacteroidota bacterium | reverse complement strand
GTATACTCAACGTTAATCCTGAACAATGCGGTTAAAAACTTAGTTTATATTTTTTAATAAATAAATTCAATACTGTTCTCGTAATTATTTCTTTTAATAGTATTTTTGAGTCTTGGAATACATCATCCAACCATTCAAATGACAAACACCATCGCACTTCATATAAAAGATAAAATTCAAGAAACGGCAGATACGTTCACTTTTGTTTTTACGGAAACCTTTGATGATTTTCCTTACAAAGCAGGACAATTCTTAACCGTTTTGGTAAATATCGAAGGACAAGACTACAAAAGAGAATACTCTTTTTCCTCCTCTCCACAAATCAACCGAAACTTATCCATCACTGTCAAACGGGTAAAAACAGGAAAGGTTTCAAATTATATTTGTGACCACTTCGAAATTGGGATGACCATTGAAGTTTTACCTGCAGCGGGTACATTCATTCCTCAACTCAATGCCAGCAATAAAAGAACAGTGGTATTGATTGCTGGAGGAAGTGGTATTACCCCACTATTTGCCATGGCAAAATCAATTTTAGCCATTGAGTTATTGAGCAAAGTGTATTTAATATATGCCAACCGTACAGAAAATGACATAATATTTAAAAATGAGCTAGCCCAACTTCAACTTACTTATGAGGGACGATTTAACCATTTGCATATAATCAGCCAAGCGTCAGACAAATGGTATGGACTTACAGGAAGACTCGACCAAGAATCGATTATCGCTTGCCTTGAACAATTACCTGTTATATTCCCCAAAGAAGCCGCTTACTTTATTTGCACCCCTACTGGTTTAATGAAAGAAGTGCAATTGGCACTCAGCACCCTTAAAGTGCCGGCCTCTAAAATACACAAAGAAAATTTTGGCACAACAACAATAGAAACACCAAACACCAATAATCCTGAAATAAAAGACCAAACGGTTACCGTTAAATACAAATCAGTAGAGTACAGCATCTTTGTAGCTGCAGGGAAATCCATTTTAAAAGCAGCCTTAGAAGAACAGATTAGATTGCCTTTTTCATGTGAAAAAGGCGTTTGTACAGCTTGTATTGGTACTTGTACATCAGGAAAAGTATCCATGAAAGGAAGTGATGCCTTAAGTAAAAATGAAATTGCCAAAGGGTATGTACTTACCTGTATAGGCAAACCACTCACTGAAGGGGTATATATTGACCTTGATTAAGATTAAGCAGATATATTACCCAAAACTTATTTACAGCAATTAATGCTACGATAATAGCTTTTATTCTTCCATCATGAAAATAAATCTTTAAAATATTTCGTTAAAACTTAAGTAATTTTCAATTTATTTTGCTTAAATTTTAAGCACATTTAAACCATCGTATTCTTTTAAGGATAGTATGGCATAAGTGTATCATTTTATTTAGATTACTGAATGGATAATCCACTTGACATCATCACCGCCTGCCTTGAACATAATGAAAAGGCAAAACGCCGTTTGGTGGAATTATATTCCAGCAAGGTTGGTGGTGTATGCAGAAGATATTTAAACCAACAAGAAGATGTCAAAGATTTAGTTCAAGATTCCTTTATTAAAATCTTTGCCAACTTGGAGAAATTTGACCACAACAAAGGAGACTTTGGGGCTTGGATTTATAGAATCACCATCAATACCGTATTTAAGCATTTACAAAAAAGTAAAATTGACCTTCAAATCACCTATAGTGATGATGAAGATATGATTAACAACTTATCCGATCAACAGTCGGTTGTGCTGCCAGACAATTTGGAAATGAAAGACTTGCTTTCATACATTGATAGTTTACCAAAAGGTAGGCGAACCGTATTTAATATGTATTTCATCGAAGGCTATATGCACCATGAAATTGCAGAGATATTAAACATCTCTGTTGGTGCTTCTAAAGCCCATTTAAATAAAGCCAGAATGCAATTGATTGATTTAATCAATAAAAACAATAAATAATTGAAAACAAAACCTGACAATATCGACCTGCTTCAACAATCTTTAAAAGATCGTTTTAATGATTTTGAATATCAAGTGGCGATTGATATTGATGTAATTTTGGAAGCAAGTACTCCTAAAAATACAAGTTTGGTTTCTAGTTCGCTAAAATACTATATCGCAGGTGCAACTATTGTTGCAGGAATACTACTTTTTGGGGTATTTAATAACCAAACAAAAACTACGACCCTTCCAAAACCAACTATAGTGGCTAAAAAAGAACTTAGGCCAAATGAGTCAATAAAAAACATAAGTACCGCACCAATAAGTTTACCGACCATCAAAGAAAAAACGCCTCTAAAAACAAGCAAACAAATACTGAAGAATACGACTACAATTACACCGCTTACACAAAACACCACCCCAATAACAGAAGAACAAACCCTAACATTACCAACACAAACGGAGGAACATGTAAATTTCGAACATTTCGTAAGTAAAAAATCAAGTACAATCAAAGACTCCCTCGAATTATTCATTAAAAAGAAATAGCACCATTTATTTTCCATAAAAAACCTTTTATAGCCTAATCACTATAAAAGGTTTTTTTATGTCCGAAAATCTGCCCACTAAAGTTTCATTGAATATCTTCTGACGCGCATATTGCTAACTTTAAAGTAAAAAATCAAGGGTATTAAAATACACATTACTGAGCCTAAAATCAACACCAAATACCCATTGAGCTTGTATAAATGTAGCAATGCACAAAATGAAAATAAAAAGTAAATGTTTCATTTTAACTATTTTATAAAAACGCAAGATTTATCACACAAATAAATGCACATTTTAGTATTAATTTAATCAGAAAAAGACTTAATTTATGTACTTTTGAACACCACAACATTAACGACAATACTTATGGGCATAGAACTCAACGAGCAAACACCAAGACACAAGGCATTACAAATAAATCTTGATACACGCACGTATGGTACCTTTGCAGAAATAGGTGCAGGTCAAGAAGTTGCGGCCTTATTTTTCAAAGCTGGTGCCGCATCTGGCACCATCGCCAAAACCATGTCGGCATATGACATGACTTTTTCAGACGCCATTTATGGTAAAGAAGAAAGTGGTCGCTATGTTTGCGAAAGTAGGCTACAAAAAATGCTAAATAAAGAATACACTTTACTCGAAGAACGATTAAAAAGTGTAAGACCAGACGATACGTTATTTTTTGCTATGGCAGATACCGTTGTTTGCCTCAATTTTAAAAAAACAAACCAAGGGCACGGATGGTTGGGTGTAAGGTTTCAACTAGAACCCGACTCCGCACCGAATGATTTAATTATTCATGTGCGTATGCTCGATACTGATTCAGCACTACAACAACAAGCAATAGGCATTTTGGGGGTAAACATGGTGTATTCGTGTTTTTACTACCACGAAACCCCTGAACAAATGATGATTTCCTTGATGGACAACCTAGGTCCAGAACGCGTTGAAATTGACATGTTTAAACTTGCTGGCCCTCAGTTTAAAAACGTTGACAATAGGTTAATGGCCCTAAAATTGGTAAAAAATGGACTCACCAATGCAGCGCTTTTCTCCCCAACAGGAGAAGTATTGCAACCATCTGAAGCTTTGTATAAAAAAAATATTTTGGTGACCAGGGGCCGGTTTCGTCCACTTACCAAAGTAAATGAAGACATGTTCGAAAAATCATACGAACAATTCAAAAATGAAACCTCTGTACAAGGAGAACCTATTATTGAATTGGCGGAATTAACCCTGGTTAATTTAAGGGAGGGAAATAATGAAATAGATGAAAAAGATTTTCTAGACCGCGCAGACATCCTTTGTTCTACAGGTAAAAATGTATTAATTTCTAATTACCACGAATATTACCGATTGGTAACCTACCTTTCCCAACACACCAAACTTAAAATTGGAATTGTATTTGGGATGCCTAATTTATCAGAAATATTTAACGAACAATACTATTTAAATTTAAAAGGTGGGATTTTAGAATCATTTGCACAATTGTTTAGTAGAAATGTTAAAATATATATTTACCCTACGTTAAGCAAAGACAACAGTAAAATTATCAGTGGAAGAGAATACCAATTGCCTGCCAATCTGATTGATTTGTATGAATATTTATGGGTAAATGATAAAATCGAGGACATACAAAATCCTAATACCAATAATCCAGGTATTTATTCTGATGAAGTATTAAAAATGATACACGAAAAAAAATCGGAATGGGAGAAATATGTACCCACGCAAGTAGCCATTGCCATCAAAGAAAAGCACTTGTTTGGATATACCAATTAAGTTAGGTATTCCTGAAATTGAATGGTCGATTTTTTTTGATAATGATTAACAATCAACATTGTCAATTGGGCAACCTGTTTCTTTACTTTTAATTTAGCAGCAATCATGATGAAAAGAATCAAAATAAAATCATTGTTATCGAGTACTGACTTTGGTACTGAAGTAGTGGTAAAAGGATGGGTAAGAACCAAACGAGAAAATAAAGAAATCGCTTTTATTGCCTTGAATGATGGCTCTATCATTACCAATATACAAGTAGTAGTTAACCCCTCACAATTGGAGGAAGACACACTTAAAAACATCACCACAGGCGCAGCCATTTCAGTAAAAGGAAAGTTAATGCCCTCTACAGGCAAAGGGCAATCGGTAGAAATTCAAGCTAGCCATATCGACATTTATGGCTTGGCCGATCCCGATAAATATCCTTTACAACCCAAAGAACATTCTTTAGAATTTTTAAGAGAGATTGCCCATTTACGTCCTAGAACAAACACCTTTAGTGCCATTTTAAGGATAAGAAATGCCATGGCTTTTGGGATTCATAAATTCTTTAATGAACGAGGATTTGTGTATTTACACACCCCAATATTAACGGCTTCCGATTGTGAAGGCGCGGGAGAAATGTTTAGGGTCACGACCTTAGACCCCATTAAACCGCCACTGACCACAACAGGAGAAATTAATTACAAAGAAGATTTCTTTGGAAGACAAACAAACTTGACAGTTTCTGGTCAATTAGAAGGAGAATTGGGTGCGATGGCCTTGTCAGAAATCTATACTTTTGGCCCCACCTTTAGAGCCGAAAATTCAAACACTGCCCGACATTTGGCTGAATTTTGGATGGTAGAACCTGAAGTTGCCTTTGCTGACCTTACCGACAATATGGATTTGGCAGAAGACTTCTTAAAATATTTAATTAAAGAAGCCTTAGATACATGTACAGAAGATTTGGCTTTTTTAGACCAACGTTTTTCAAAAGAAGAAGCCAAGAAAAAACAAGAAGACCGTAGCGATTGGGGACTGCTAGAAAAATTAAACTTTGTACTCGCAAATAAATTTGAAAGACTAAGTTATACCGAAGCGATAGCGATATTAATCGACTCTAAACCCAATAAAAAAGGCCAATTCAAGTATCCAGTGGCTTGGGGAACAGACTTACAATCGGAACATGAGCGATATTTGGTAGAAAAACATTTCAAAAAACCAGTAATACTTACCAATTACCCGAAAGACATCAAGTCATTTTATATGAAATTGGATGAAGATGGTAAAACGGTTCGTGCCATGGATGTACTTTTCCCAGGCATTGGAGAAATCATTGGGGGCTCACAAAGAGAAGACAACCTTGCTAAACTGCTGTTGAGAATGCAAGAAGTAGGTTTAAAAGAAGAGGACCTTTGGTGGTACCTCGATACCCGAAAATTTGGCTCTTGTCCTCATAGTGGCTTTGGTTTAGGTTTTGAAAGACTGATTTTGTTTATTACCGGTATGGGAAATATCAGAGATGTAATTCCTTTTCCGAGAACCCCTCAAAATTGCGAATTTTAACATCAATAGTACCTCATATACAAGACATTATAACATAAAAAATCACTATCATTTACAACCTATAAAACATGAAAAATATTTCTTTTATCATCATCAACCTTTTAGCCTTTACGCTACTCAATGCTTGTAGCAATGAGGTAAAACCCTTGGAACGATTTGATAACCAAATTTGGAAAGCCGACAAAAATGGCTGTAAGGGAAACAGGGCAACCTTGTACAATGCCATTTTAACCCAACAAAAACAATTGCAAAACCATAGTCAAGAAGAAATTAGTGCTTATTTCGGAATGCCCGACAAAAATGAATTAATGGAAAGAGGGCAAAAACAATTTATTTATTTCTTTGAAAATGGCCCAACTTGCAAAACCGTCAATGGTCAATCCAAAGCCATTTACCTAAGATTTAGCGCCTTAAATAATTTATACGAAATATCCGTACAATAAACACTAGTGACATTTCAATAATCAAACTTTACATAAAAGCGGTAAACAATTTTAATAAAACAAATATTTAGGGCTTGCTGAAAAACTTGCTTACCTATTAATCCTTACTTTCATTCTACTATTGGTTACTTTTTTCCTTGATGAAAAAAGTAACCAACGAAAATCAAGATTCCGCCACGGCGGACAGGTTGTATAAAAAATGCTACGAATTTGCTCCATTACGCTGAAACAAACTCGCCCCCAAATTTGTTGGAAACACAAAATAATCGTGTGGCTCAAACAGTGTATTGTTTTTAACCGCTTCATGGAGCAAATTTCTTTACGCATTTTTTATAAGGTCGAATGCAAGACAATTCAAAGATTGCGCATGATTTGCTTGCATTTTATACGCTATTTTAAATCATAATTTACTGATATTTATAATGTTAATAGTTTTTCAGCAGACCCTACTTAATATTTTACAAATGATTGCAACGTTTTCAAATTTTAAAAGGTCAAGGTATAAAAGAAGAAATACTTGCTAGCACCCGAAATTATAGCGAAGTGTATTAAAGGCGACAGACAGGCACAATTTGCTTTATACAAGCAATTATCGCCTGGCTTGATGGCTGTGTGTATACGTTACCTAAAACACAGGGAAGATGCTGAAGATGCGCTACAAATAGCCTTTGTTAAAATATTCAAATACATCAATACCTTCCAATCTAAAGGGCCTTTTGCGGCGTGGGCTAGGAAAATTACAGTTGGTGTAGCCATAGACCATTACCATCAAAAAAACAAAGCCAATATTATTGTCTACGAAGACAATCAAGCGACAAATAGTGTACATCATCCTGCAGAAGATACTATTTTCGAACAGTTTGATGCCAATGAATTAATAACAAAACTCAATCTATTACCAGAAAATTACAGACTTATCTTGAATCTTTATGCCATAGAAGGCTATGCCCATAAAGAAATTGCAGAAATGTTACACATTACTGAAGGCTCTTCTAGATCTCAATTATCAAGGGCACGCACAATATTTGCAGCACAATGTTTTCCACAAGTAAATTTCCCGATATATGGAACATAAAAAGCAACATTTACTTGACGAGCAGTTAAAAGAAAAGCTGTATGACCAAGAAATGGCTCCGCCAGATTTCTTGTGGGAAAATATTGTTAAAGAATTAAGTGCAGATAAAATACCTTGGTGGAAAAATAATCTCTACCAAATTTTCATGACATGCGTATTGGTTACATGTAGCGTAGTTGGTGTATCCTTTTATCTTCACCATGAAAAATCAAAGGTTTTGCAAACCAATAACAAAAACGAATATTCAAATCAAACAGTACAAATTCAACAAAACGTAAAAACAAGGCACAACAACCTTAACACAAATCAACCCGAGTCGACAGATAAACGCTTTAATCAAATCACTGCCAACAACAACAACAACAACAACAACAACAACAACAACAACCCATTAAAACCAACTTTACCTCTTCAAACAACAGTGCGTACTATTGAAAATGGCACCCTCCAAAAACCGTCCTTGACTTCAAATATTATTAAAGACAATACACCTATTGCGACCGAGAAAGCAATTCCCGCAAAAAACAGTATTCATTTGAAAGCAAAGCAAAATAAAGAAAATCAAGTTCTTTACCCTACAATAGCAAGCACCATAAAACCAAACATTCAAATAAATAAAACAACCTCTACCCCTACTAAAAACACGTCCCCTACAATTGCGGCGATAGAAAAAGACAGTATAGCACAAAACACTTTACAATCGATAGAAACAACAAAATTAAATACGCAAGCCTATAACGACAAGGGCTTAGCCACAAAAAACGACAATATCACCCCTAAAAAACTCACCGAAATCGATCACAACATCGCTAAAACAGACTCAAAAAACTTGGTTACTGACTCTGTGCAAATACAAAATGCCTACATTTCACAAGCAGCTCAAGTGATTAATAATTCGAGCACAGTAAACGAACCCATAGCTAAAGAAGTGATAAACGCGACGATAGTTAAGCCTGCTATAAATACAACAACTGATACGAACAATGTAAATGCCTCAACAATTGCAAAACCAGATAGTGTGTTTGTGGCCATCATTCCCACAATACTTAAAACAAACACTACCCAAAATGACTCAATTATTAAAAAAGACAACACTACTTCCTTATGGAAAATAAAACCTTATGGACTGGTATTTCAAGCGCATACAAACCTACCGAATGTTTCAAATTTCAATTCCTTCCAGGAAGACAAAACCAATCAAAACAAATCTAACATCACTGTTTCAGGAAAAGAATATCAAATAAGTGTATTATACAGCACTGCTATCCATCCTAAAATTAATGTGCATATTGGGATCAGTTACCAACAATCAAACTTTACATTAAACAAAGAAGTTACCCAATCGAACATAAAAAGAGACACCTCAATCACGTATAAAGACAGTGCCATTGCGGTTTTAGACACCTTAAACAATCCGGTTGTTGATACGCTTGGAAATCCAGTAATGACATTTACCCCAGTGGCCGATGAAAATATACAAACCACATTCAATACCAAAACTGTTCAATATTTTAACACAAGTACATTTGGTTATGTTGGCATTCCAGTAGAAGTACAATTCAAACAAAACATCATAGGAAAACTTCAATTGCAAGTACTTACAGGTTTTAGGTGGCAATATTTAATGTACCAATACAATTCGTCTAAAGACCTAGAAACCCAAGTAAAACCTCAATCACAAAACATAAAACTCTATGGAAGTGTAGGATTGGGCTATGCATTTTATAAGCATATTAGTTTGAGTGTATTGCTACATACAAGCTATTATAATGCCAGCGGATTTAGTTTAAAGAGTACCAAGCTTGTCTCTCAAATACTGTACACGCCTGAAATCAGGCTTGGCTATATTTTTTAAAATTATTTTATTAACCTTGCAACGTTTTAAACTATACAATGGTCAATACCATTGAACGCTAAATTTATATATATGAAAAAGACCGCTATGATTGCCTGTTTCTTTTTAGGAACAATATTTACCGCTTGTAAAAAAGAAGTACCTCCAAGCCCTATAACTTCTTACCAAGAAGAAGAATGTGAAACCAAGTCTAACGAAAACAATTTCGTATTTGAATGTATCACAATACCTTTCGAAAAATTAAAAGACAGTACCAGTGACGGAATACCCGAACATTTACAATTGAGTTATTTTAGTTATACGGGTTTCAATATCACTAAAATCAAGCATAAGTTTGGAAACAATGCTGCATGCACCCTATTTGATACGCTCTATTATGATGAAAATGGTAGGAAAATAAAAATAGAAACTTATGATACAAAGGAAACAATGGTAGGCACAACCCAGTACCATTACACCGATGGCTTAATTACAAAAATTGAAGAAACAGGCATCAACAATTTTGGTGACTTTTCTAAAATCAGTTATTACCAATACACCAATAATTATATAAATCAAACAGCCACCAATGTCCTTTTATCGCAAGAGGTTGTATATTTAAAGGGACAAAAAGGCAATACAACTACTGTAACTATTGACAATTTAGGCACACCACTCAACTTTCTAAGTACAACTTTTGATAATATTAAAAACATCACCTATCAAAACAATGA
>JBEAZU010000053.1:0-5785 GCA_041169945.1 Bacteroidota bacterium | reverse complement strand
CATCAGTGGCTTGTGCTTCGCTAATAGAAAGGGTGTTTGATTCATCATAAAACAATCGCCAAACTTTGCGTAAGAACCTGGCTACACCGTCGATGCTATTGGTATTCCATGGTTTAAATTGTTCCAATGGTCCCAAAAACATTTCGTATAAACGAAGGGTATCTGCGCCATATTTCTCCACGATATCATCTGGATTTACTACATTGTGTAGCGATTTTGACATTTTTTCAACTTGATCTCCACAATAGTAATCTCCATTTTCTTCTGTAATAAAATGTGCATTATTGAATTCTGCTCTCCAATTTTTAAATTTTTCTATATCTAATATGAATTTATCTCCTTCTGATTCAACTAAGTTAATATCTACATGTATTTCTGTTACTTTTTTTGGAAAAGACAAATGTGAAAAATCTAGAGATACCAATTCAACATTTCTCTCACTATAATAATTGTTTGCAATTACCTTACATTTGTTCAATACTTCATTTATGTAATCTAAATCTTCATTGTTTTCTAATCGTTGTTTAACTGATTTGCTGACAAATATTGATATTAAAGGAACTTCCATACCATCTGTGCCAATAGTTAACAATAATCTATAAATCAGGTTTGATCTTCCCTGAATCATCCCTTGGTTCACCAGTTTTTTGAAAGGTTCTTTAGCGGTAATGTATCCTAAGTCAAACAAGAACTTGTTCCAAAAACGGGAGTAGAGTAAATGGCCAGTAGCATGTTCGGCTCCACCAATATATAAATCAACATTTTGCCAATAAGCTTCCGCTGTTTTACTCACAAAGGCGTGGTCATTGTGTGCATCCATGTAACGCAAGAAGTACCAACTTGAGCCTGCCCAGCCTGGCATGGTAGAAAGTTCATGTGGGTATTTGCCTTCATGTAGCCAGTCTTTTGCACGTCCTAGTGGTGGTTCTCCAGTTTCTGTGGGTTGGTACGCGTCAATGGTGGGAAGGGTTAAAGGCAATTCACTTTCGTTCATCACATAAGGCAAACCGTTTTTGAAATACACAGGTATAGGTTCTCCCCAATAACGTTGACGGGTAAAGATGGCATCACGAATTCTGAAATTCATTTTTCCTTTGCCCCAAGCATTGGCTTCAATATGTGCAATGGCTTTTAATATGGCGGAGGGTACCTCCAAACCATTTAAGAAATCTGAGTTGGTTAAGGTGCCTTTTTTAGGGTCAAAATCCTCTTTCGAGATGTCTGACACCTCCCCTTCAAGGACGTTTATGATGGGTAAGTTGAATTTTTTTGCAAATTCATAATCTCTCACATCTGCCGCAGGAACAGCCATCACTGCTCCAGTGCCATAGCCGGCAAGCACATAGTCAGAAACCCATACAGGTATTTTATTGTTGTTGAAAGGATTGATGACATAAGCACCCGTGAATTCTCCCGTTTTGGTCGTGTCAGAAATTCGGTCTCTTTCAGAACGGTTTTTGGCCCAGTGGGCATATTTCTCTACCTTTTCTTTTTGTTCAGGGCTAGTGATTTTAGCTACTAATTGGTGTTCAGGAGATAAAGTCACGAAAGTTACCCCAAAAGTAGTATCTGGTCGGGTAGTGAAAACTTCCACGACGTCTTCAAAATTTTCGAGTTTAAATTTGAGGGTGGACCCATAAGAACGTCCAATCCAGTTTTTTTGCATTTCTTTGACAGAATCTGTCCAGTCTAAGGCGTCAATGTCGTTGATTAATCTATTGGCGTAAGCGGTGATTCTCAAACACCATTGTTGCATTTCTTTTTTCTCTACCGGATAGCCTCCTCGTTCGGAGACACCATCTTTGATTTCTTCGTTGGCCAATACGGTTCCTAAGGCGGCACACCAGTTGACGGTGGTATTGGCAATGAATGCCATACGGTAGTTGAGCAACATTTTTTGTTGTGCTTCTTCCGTCCAGCTATTCCATTCGGTAGCCGTAAAGCTACCTTCAAAATCGGTGTGTGCTTTTACATGCACATTTCCTTCTTTGCTAAACGAGCTTATTAAGTCACTGATTTTAGCGGCTTTATCCGTTGCTTTGTCGTACCATGCATTAAACAATTGGATGAAAATCCATTGGGTCCATTTGTAGTAGCTTGGTTCAGACGTGCGTTCTTCACGTGTCCAGTCAAAGGAGAAGCCGATATTGTCTAATTGTTCTTTGTATTTGGCAATATTGTTTTCTGTGGTAATGGCAGGATGTTGACCCGTTTGAATGGCATATTGTTCGGCAGGTAATCCAAAGGCATCAAATCCCATCGGGTGCAAAACATTAAACCCTTGGTTTCTTTTGAAACGGGCCACAATGTCAGAGGCGATATACCCCAGTGGATGCCCAACATGCAAACCTGCTCCAGAAGGATAGGGGAACATATCGAGTACATAATACTTTGGTTTAGAGGATTGGTTATCAGTTTTAAAAGTTTGGTTTTGTTTCCAATACTTTTGCCATTTTTGCTCTATCTCGTTAAAATTGTACTCGGCCATGTTGATTTGCTTTTATGAAGCTTCAAAAATAAGGAAAAAGCATATCATAATTACTGAATTTTTGATTTTTATGTAAGTGGTTTCAAGGGCTATTGATTTTTTTAAGATGAATGTTTTATGGTAAATAGAGACTGAGGGACTGAAATAGATTTTACTTAGGGGTATTTTTTACAATCATCTTAGATTTAACCAACTTTACTATTTTTCGCACGTAAAAAAAACTATGTTTTAATGAACGCATTATTATGTGGTAATCAAGCTAGGTTAAAGGTTAAAAACGATGAGAATTGTACTCTTTATAGTGGCGATAGTGGGTGTGATGGGGTATTCTCAAGCGCAAGTGTTAGGGGGAGGAACCTTGTTTTCTAATGCTGTAGCATTTGACCAAGCATGGTTAGGTGGTTGCCCTTCAGGTGGTTTTACTTTGTCAAATCAAGTGGCTTATGAGCCTACTGCTGCATTAGATCCATGTGGTGCTCCTGCCCCTACTGCTTCAGTTACAGGTACTGCTGAATCCGATGTTTGGTTTTATTTTTATGCAAGTGCCACTACGGCTTCTATTGTTGTCAATCCGAGGTCGGCTTTTGATGTGGCCATACAAGCATTTTCAGGTACTACTTGCGCTGGTTTAACAGAAATTGGTGTGGTAGATGCCACAGGTAATAACCAAATTGAAACCTTGAATTTGTCAGGATTAACCATTAATACAAAGTATTATTTTAGAGTATTTGGGGCTACAAATTCTGTCTCCAATAGAACAGGTACTTACGATTTTTGTGGGGCTAGTAGTTTGGCTACCATTCCATTGCCAGTAGTTTTTACGGCATTTTCATGTATGAAGCATTTCAATGGCATACAGCTCAATTGGACCTGTGAACAACAAACTGAAGTTAACTATTTTGAGGTTGAACGTCGTTTGTCTACTGCTGATTGGGAGAAGATAACACAATTGCCAGCACAATATGGTACTGATCATGCAAACCAATATCAAGTAGTGGATAGTGGTTTTGATTAGGAGGAGATTGGTGTATATTACCGTGTGAAACAAGTTGATTTTGATGGGGAATTTTTATATTCTCCTACAATACATTACCTTTTTACTCAACAAAGTAATGGGGAGTCATTTAGTATTTATCCTAATCCCATTCTTGATGATGATTTTAATTTAGCTTATAGTAATGTTGTTGATGAAATATTTTTAATTCAAATGATGGATATGCAACAAAATGAAATTTTTCAAGAAGATGTGAATCTCTCAGGTTCGGGTATTTTGCCAATTAACATTAAAACACAAACAAGTCCAGGAGTGTATTTCATCAAACTCATTTCTTCCAAAGGGGTGATGATGAAAAAGATATTTGTGAATTAAATAGCACCCTTCTCAAGGGGTATTTTTTGTTTATTTGAAATGATCTTCTTTACCCAATGAATACTTTGGGATACGGAAAGGATGTTTTTTATATGATATATATCAGTTCTGGCGTTACTTGTATCTTTTTAACCAATAATTATATTATTTTTGAATTACTAAATTTACATCATCGTGACCCAAACCAATCAAATAGAAATTATGGCACCTGCGGGCAATTTTGAATCGCTGGTGGCGGGGATAAATGCAGGCGCAAATTCAGTATATTTTGGGGTAGAACAATTGAACATGAGGGCGAGGGCTTCCATGAATTTCACCCTTGACGATTTGGCTGAAATTGCCCGGTTGTGTCAAGAAAAGGGTGTGAGAAGTTATTTAACCATGAATACCATTGTGTACGACCACGATCTTTCGGTCATTAAAACTATTTTAACACAATGCAAAGCGGTACAGATTTCAGCGGTGATTGCCAGCGATCAAGCGGTCATTGCTTGTGCGCGTCAATTGGGTTTAGAAGTACATATTTCTACCCAAGTCAATATCACCAATATTGAAACGGTAAAGTTTTATGCCATGTTTGCAGATACGGTGGTATTGAGTCGTGAACTGAGTTTGATTCAAATCAAGAAAATAACGGAGGCTATTGCCAAGGAAAATATCTGTGGTCCAAGTGGACGATTAATCGAAGTAGAGATTTTTGTGCACGGGGCCTTGTGTATGGCTGTTTCGGGTAAATGTTATTTGAGTTTGCATACCCATAATTCTTCAGCCAACAGGGGCGCCTGTATTCAAAATTGTAGAAGAACCTATACCGTCATCGACAATCAAGATGGACATGAATTGGAGATTGACAATGAGTATATTATGTCGGCGCAAGATTTGTGTACCATTGATTTTTTAGACCAAGTGTTGGATGCAGGGGTGAAGGTATTGAAAATTGAAGGACGAGGAAAAGGTCCTGAATATGTAAAAACTACAGTTGAATGTTATAAAGCGGCGGTAGAGGCTTATTTTGAGGGTACCTATTCTGCTGAAAAAGCAGCCCATTGGAAAATTGAATTAGAAAAAGTATACCACAGAGGTTTTTGGAGTGGCTATTATTTAGGACAAGAATTGGGCGAATGGAATGAAACCGCTGGTTCAAAAGCCACCATTCGAAAAGTGTATCTTGGCAAAGGCAATCATTATTTCAATAAAATACAGGTGGCAGAATTTAAAATGGAATCCCATAAGCTGGCTGTTGGTGATGCTATTTTAATTACCGGACCCACTACTGGGGTGATAGAAATGGTGATTACAGAATTGCATACCGACAATGGACCGGTGCAAGAAGCTTTTAAAGGCGATAAAGTGGCTTTTAAAACACCTATGCCAATTAGACCTACAGACAAATTGTATAAGATTGTAGACGCAAGCGAAGTAGCATGATTACGGTAATTCACCAAAGAGCAAAATGTATTGGCTGTAATTATTGTGTCGAATTGGCACCTGACTATTGGCGAATGTCTAAAAAAGATGGTAAAGCGGTATTGTTAGGTGCGGTAGATAAAAAAGGCTTTTACAGTCTTCGCATGCGAGATGATGAAGCGGACATAAACCTGAAGGCTGCGAAAGTTTGTCCTGTCAATATCATTCAAATCAGGTGAAATGAAGAATATACATTACTCAATAATTAATTTTTGAATCGTTTGTTTGCCTTGTTTGTTGGTGAGTTTAAGGAGGTAAATTCCTGCTGGTAAATCATTGATTTTTATATATTGACTGTAATAGGTGTTTATTTTTTTGCCAATTAGGTCATCAATAGTCGCTTCTATCATTTGGCTACCAAGGGTAATATGGTCAGTGGCAGGATTAGGAAAAAAAGATTCTTTAGCCATGTCTTTTGTATCCCCAAGCCCCAAGGTGCAATTTTGAGCCCATTGGGTTTG
>JBEAZU010000052.1:0-11644 GCA_041169945.1 Bacteroidota bacterium | reverse complement strand
TTTGGGAAAATTTCAACAGTGAAATGGGTAACTTTCCTTCAGGAAATGATTTTGAATGTTACATAGAATCAGATTACAACACCGAAGATTCTTCGCTTTATGTAGCCTCTTGGAAAGGCATTGTAAAATTTAAAAGAACTGGGGTAAACACCGGCAATTCAGTACTATTGAACCGTTTCAATACCAACAACAACATGGTAGACCTTTTCCCTGATGGAGGATATTACGTTATCTTTGATGTTAAATTTGACAGCCATAACAAAGGATGGACCATAGGAAGTCAGCGTTCCTCCATTCAACAACCCACCCTATTTTCATTCAAAGGAGACCAATGGAATGCCTTTAATTTTGCTGCTATTGGAGAAAAATCGACCCTCTTCCCGGTAGAACTCTTGATTGATGGCGCTAATAATAAATGGATTCGCTATCCCAAAAACAATGGAGGAGGTATCGTAGTATTTAACGATAGTTTACCTGTTGGCAAGCAATACAAATTCCTTACCGACCAAGTTGGCCAAGGCAAATTGCCAAGCATGGGAACAAGCTGTTTCAGCAAAGATAAAAACGGTGCCGTTTGGGTAGGCACAGACAAAGGCGTAGCGGTTTTCAGCAACCCTTCTCAAATATTAAATAGCACAAGCTATGAAGCGACAACACCCATATTTGAAAACCAGCCTTTGTTGCGCGACAAAGCTGTAAAATGCATTACCATAGATGGTGCGAATAGAAAATGGATTGGCACAGATGCAGGCGTCTGGTTATTTAATGAAGAGGGTAACGTCGAAATTGCAAACTTTAATATTGACAATAGCCCAATACCCTCCAATAATATTTATGACATAGAAATATGCAAAACTACTGGTGAAGTATTTTTTGCTACCGATGCGGGTATTATTTCTTACAGGGGAGACGCAACAGCGCCTTTGACGACCAAAAATCCAACGGAAGCGAGTGAATTTAAAGTGACCATTTTCCCCAACCCTATCACCCCTGAATTTAATGGTTATATTGGCATTACTGGATTGCCAGCAGCAAGCAATATTAAAATTACTGATATCAATGGCGTATTGATTTACGAAACACAATCGAATGGCGGTACAGCAACATGGAATGGGCACACCTATAATGGCGAAAAGGTACAATCTGGGGTTTATTTAGTTTTTGCCACCAATAAAGAGGGCTTACAAACAATGGTATCAAAGTTTGCGGTCATTAAATAAAAAGCAATGCTCCAAAACACCAAAGGAATTGTTTTAAGTCATATTAAATACAAAGAAACATCACTCATCGTAAAAATTTATACGGAGGCTTTTGGCTTACAAACCTATATGGTGAATGGGGTGAGAAGCAGCAAAACAACAAAATCAAAAAGTGCCTTTTTTCAACCTTTGATGTTATTAGAGTTAATTGTTTACCACAAAGATGGGCAAGCCATTCACCATATCAAGGAAATCAAAACCGCCTATATTTTTAAACATATTCCTTATGAACACAAAAAATGTGTCATAGGCATTTTTTTAAGTGAAATACTGCAGAAATCAATCAAAGAACATTATCCTAATCCAGAGCTGTTTCATTTTCTTTACGAGGCATTGGTTACCTTAGACGAACAAGTGACTGATTATGAAAATTTTCATTTACTGTTTATGTTGCAATATGCCTCCTTTTTAGGTTTTGCTCCTCAAGATGCCCTGTCCTTTTTTGAACAAGTACATTATGACTACGACAAGGTAGCATTGGCATTTATGGACCAACTTTTTAATGCGCAAGATTTCATTTGTAAGGAAAAAGGAAGCAATGAAACCAGGAGATTGATGTTAGATAAAATTGTTTATTTGTTTCAAATCCATATCGATAGCTTTGGCAGCATAAAATCACTCGAAGTGCTGAGAACGATAATGGATTAATTTTTTACTTTAAGACGTTGTTTGAAATACGTCAAGCTAGGCTTTTCAACCACATACCAAGAAACAATACCCAATAGCCACACCATGATGAAAGCAAGTGCCGTAGTCAATACAGGGGCGTCATGAAAATACCCTAGGGAAATCAAAACCTGAATCACAGGGAAATGAATTAAATAAATGCCATACGAGAAGTCCCCATATTTCCCAAAGCCTTGCCAATGTTTCACCTTAAAAGCAACAAACAGGAGCACGATTGACATGGCCAAAGGGCTTAAGACCTCCACATTGCCTAGCCAACTTTCTACGCCATAAACAAGCAGCGCAGGCCACAGAAGCCAATTGGCATATTGCTTTATTGTATCTCTTAAATAATAGGCAGCAATGCCCACACAAAAAAAAGATGCCATGCCTGGAAATTGCTTGGCCAAGCTTGGATGACTAAACAAAGACGTAAAGACATAAACATATAAAACCGAAGCGCCATACAAAGTCGCTAACACAAGAAGCTTATTCTTTAGCGAAAACTGGTGTATCAATTTAACCAAAAAGGGCAAAAGGAGATAGAAGATTACCTCAATTTTAATTGTCCACAAAGCCCCATTGATTGCTGAAATTGGATTGTGCTCAAAAATACCTACCAAGTTGGGTTGCAAGAAATTCAGAAAAATAAGGTTTACAAACAAGTATTTCCAATTGGTCATATTTTGAAAATACGCAACCATACTCCCTTCTACAAACCACGACAACAACAAGAAACTTACACCTACCACCACCGCATAAGCAGGATAGATTCTGGCAAAGCGATTGGTATAAAATTTTTTAACATCAAAGGCATTGTTATAAAAACTCGCCGTAATCAAATAACCGCTAAGGATAAAAAAACATTTGATAGCCAAAGAAGACGACACAAACTTTGCCCATGCAAACGAGCCAGGTGCCTGGTTTAAATCGTACACATGCGCTACAAAAACCATTAAAGCCAAGCACATTCTAATGAAGTCAAAATTATTTTCTCTTTCAGCCTGAATAGTCATGGGGTATCAATTTCAAATGAGGTGATATCAAAAGAGAGAGGTATTAGCCTCTCTCTTTTGATATCTATAGCATAGGGGTACGCTTATTGTGCCCCTCCACCGTAACGTTGGTAAATTTTAGCATATTTTTCGTATTGAACTGTTTTGTTTTCCATTCGGAAAGCATCAGCAATATACCCTAATACATATACATAATACCTTAATTCTTCAGGACTTGATAAAGCTGCGTTTTTACTCATATACCTAATTTCATCTTCAATTCTATGAGATAGAATTTCGGCTAAGTTATCAGCTTGTTTATCGTCTTTCAATTTCAACAATAAACCAATAAACTGTGCCATAGAATAATCGTAAGGAATGGTTTTGTTAGGAATTTTAGTTAAACAAGCCAAAATTACTTTTTTAGCTTCGTCGGTTTTACCTTCTTCGTATAGTTTTTCGGCTAAACGGCCAAAGCTTTCTCTTACATTCATAGGGAAACGTCTATAATTTTCATCATAGTACACTTTCTCATCATCTAAACCTCTCCAGAAGTATTTCGTCATCATGTTTTTGTACATGATGTCTGACTGCACCCTGCCTTCTTCACCACGAGGATTGAATACAGGTAAAAGACGATAAGCCAAGCCTTCCATTTGCATGTAAGGTTTAAGGTTTAAGAAATCTTTACGACTTAAAGTGGTAGAGAAATAGATAGGGCGTTTCCAATCATTATGGGCAATCATATCCAAAATAATCATGTCTTTTTTCTCTAAACCATTGGAGTCGATGCCCCATTTGATATAGTCAACCGTATTGGCTTCGAGACCTTTAGGAACAATACCACTTTTCAATACTGCGGCCTTGTTTACTTTTAAAATAAAGGTATCGGTAGGACAGAAAGTAACTTCACTTTCGCCATAACCTGCTTTTACCAATTGGTTGTTTGAAGCCACCAAGTCAATATAATCTTTGAGGTCAACGCCATTTTTTACCGAATTGAGGTCAAGGTTGGTCACCAACCCTTCAAATTTAGCAGGGTAAATAAAATCATTATTGCCTTGTACATATTGTTCAAAAGGAATGGTAATAGGCAATGGATCTGACTCATACGCCTGCATCGTCATTTGCTTGATATACCAATCGGTATTGAGCAAACTTAGGTTACAAACCCTTACATCGGTCCTAAATCCTTCTACTTCTTGTACATACCAAAGCGGGAATGTATCGTTGTCACCACCCGTAAACAGGATGGCGTTGGGTGCACAAGAGTTTAATAAGTTTTTGGCTGAATCAACAGAATGGTAACGGTTTGAACGGTTATGGTCATTCCAACCTTCGGCCAACATAATACCAGGCACCACTAAAGAAACTGCCGTTACTACAATAGGTCTCAAGGTATCACTTTTCAAATAGGCTTTTAACCATTCGCTCAGCGCCAATACGCCGAAACCAATCCAAATGGCAAAAGCATAATAAGAGCCAGTGAAAATATAATCACGTTCACGTGGTTCAATAGGAGGCTGATTTAAGTAAAATGACAAGGCTAAGCCAGTCAATAAAAACAACAAACAAACCACCACAAATGTTTTTCCATCTTTACCATAATGCCATACCAAACCAAATACGCCTAGCAATAAAGGCAACATAAAAAACTGATTTCTTGCCCAGTTGTTCGCAATCGATTCTGGTAAATCTTTGGCACTATCAAGCGGGAACAATACCCCTGCACCTTGAATGTCATGTTCTCTCCCAATAAAGTTCCAACCAAAATAGCGGAAGTATTGTTGGCCGAATTGGTGTTTAAACATGAACTCTAAATTTTGGCCAAAAGTAGGTTTCGATCCTGCTTGAAAGCCTGAAATTTTTCGTTGGTATGCCCTGATGTGTTCTGGCTGACGACTCCAAATTCTAGGGATAAGACTTTGATTTTTAGGATCAAAGGTGTTTTTCATTTTGTAATCGTAGACAATGTATTTTCTTGTTTTGTCATCAAAACGATACAAGGGATCTCCTTTTTCTTGGGCAATTAACCTTGCGGTATACTGTGGACCGTAAAACAAAGGTCTATCGCCATATTGTTCACGTTTCAAATAAGACACAAAACTGATTACATTTTCAGGATTGTTTTCATCCATGGGCGTATTGAATTGGGAACGAATCACAATAATACCATAAGAAGTATAGCCAATTAAAATAAAGGCCAAAGCCACCAAGGAAGTATTGATCATGCGTTTGTTTTTTTGGATAGAATAGCGAATTCCCCAAATTAAACTACCGATAAACAATAAGGCAAATACGATAATACCAGAACCTACAGGTAAGTGAAAGCTGTTGACAAACTTAATTTCAAAGCTGCCGGCCAAAGAAGGTAAACCAGGAATGATCCCTTCTAAAATAAACAATACTACAAATAAACTGGCCACAAAAGTAATTCCAGCCCCTAAGTGAGAATATTTAAATCTTTTAAAGAAATATACAAACGCCAAAGCCGGAATCGTCACCAAGTTCAATAAGTGGGCTCCGACAGACAATCCCATGACATAGGCAATTAAGATTAACCATTTATCGGCATCGTCGTTATCGGCAATGGTTTCCCATTTTAAGATGGCCCAAAAAACGAAAGCCGTAAAGAAAGAGGAGATGGCATACACCTCTGCTTCCACAGCAGAGAACCAAAAGCTATCAGAAAAGGTATAGGCCAAGGCGCCAATGATACCGCTACCCATAATGGTAAACAGTTGCCCTTTGCTAACTTCTTCTCCTGGTTTCACCACTAATTTTTTAGCTAAAATAGTAATGGTCCAAAACAAGAATAAAATCGTAAAGGCACTTGCAAATACCGACACTAAATTGATCCAATAGGCGACTTGTGTCACATCTCCGGCAAACATTGAAAACAATCGACCAATTAACAAAAACAAAGGGGCCCCAGGAGGGTGAGGAACTTCTAACTTGTAAGAAGCGGCAATAAATTCTCCACAATCCCAAAAGCTGGCGGTGGGTTCTACAGTAAGGATGTAAACCAATGTTGCCATCGCAAACAACGCCCAACCAGTGATGTTATTGATTTTCTTGTAATTCAACATAATGCTATTTATCGTAATTAATTAAAAATATTATATTTCGTATTCAATCTAAGGAGCGAAAATAGTTAAATTTTTATTAGTGTAGCCTATTTTTTAAAAATTTTACTTTTTAATAATTGGGGTTTCTAATACAAATTCCTTTTCGGAGGGATAAATCTCTAGTACCTCCACCTCATAAACCCTTAGTTGATGGTTTTTGGCAAACTTTTTAGCATCGTTGTAAATTTTAGATGCCATTGAAAAATGTGCCTTAATTTCCGTATGAATCACTTGTCGAGCAGGAATAAGCACCCGTTCAAAACCCTTAGGAAGGGTAACAATGGCAGTATCGGGAAGCAGAATGCCTACAAAAGCATCTGCCGTGCCATCGCCTTTGTCGGGATTATTTACATAATAGGCCGCCAGTTGACCTTTAACCCCACCCGACTTGATTAAATCGGCAGCCGTACTAAAACATACCGCAAAGGCTTTATTTTTAACCGAGCCTTTGTAATGCTGTGCAATCAATACCCTTGCTGGCGTATCCAACAAAGTGCTCGTAGATTTTGCAAAGCCACCCATGTTGATATAAAAACCAATAGAAACACTGGCGATGAGCAAGATAACGGCAAAGATGATGTAATAATGTTTTTTCATTCTATTTATAAAATTAGCCTTGCAATTTAATCATTATTATCACAAAATTGAAGGCAATTGATTGATTGTACAGGGCAAACGCATTAAAATTGTAGTTTTATTTGAATTAATAGAAGGTACAAAGATACATAATCAGTGTTTATCCGCATAATCTGCTCAATCGGTGTTTAATTTTTATTTAATCTTTAAAAGAATAAATAAATGGCATGCAGATTATACGGATTTGGCGGATTTTCACGGATAGATAACCCTGTTTATGCAATTATTTAAATGCGTTTGCCCTGATTAATTGCAATATTCACAAGTTTAATACGCTAAACCGGCAATTTCACCAGGTGCCAATCGGAAAGGTACAAAATCATGGTCGATGACCTCACAGGAAATCGTCATGGCGGAGCAATACGTATTGCCATAATAACTTGCCACGGCCACTTCAGAGGCATCTTTGCCATGAGAAATTTTCACCAAGCTGTTTAAAGAAGCCAAACGTGTGGGGTCAAATACAATCCAATATCCGCCGAGGTAGGCTTCAAAACAGGCATGCAAATCGGGAGGCGACATATCGAAAGCATAGCCCGTAAAATACCGCGCAGGAATATCAATGGCTCGACACAAGGCAATAGCCAAATGGGCAAAATCTTTACAAACCCCCATTCTTTGGATCAGCGTATCGCAGGCCGACACATTCGAAGACGTAGAACCAGGTCGATAATCGATGGATTCAAAGATCCAATCATTAATGGCCATCACCTTGGCATAATTGTGGGGTAAATGGCCAAATTTACGGGTAGAAAAATGGATAAGTTTGTCCGATTCACAATGTCTACTTGGCGCAATATAAGGCAACACCTCGTGGTGCAGCGCCATGATAGGCATGGGTTTCAGTAAGTCGACTTCCTGAATAATTTGATAATGGGCGAGCACTTCTGCCTCATAAGCAATCGTGAAGGTTTTATGGGCCTCTACCTGCAATTTAATGAAACGGGTGTCATTATTGATCAGGGTAAATTCTTCAAATAAAATATGGTCAGAAATGAGCAGGCTTTCTTTTACAATAGATTGATTTAAAGAGGGTGCCGCTTGAATATTGAAGAAAAAAGTGGTATCGCTATAAACGTCGTAAGTTAACTCGCTTGCTATTTTAAATTTCATGACCGAAAGGTAGTGAAAATAAGGATAGTTCAAGCACGCAATGCTTGAAATTGCCCTAAAAAAAGGCCCTTAAATCAATCAATTTAAGGGCCTGAAATAGGTGTAATTATTTATTTAATAACCACTTTTGATATGTACAGTTAAAGAATGTTCTCCTATGCGAACACCTTCTATCAATTTTACTTTTTTGCCTTCTAAGTGACGATAGACAAATTTAAGCAAAGCCTCATCACTTGCTTCCACATTTGAAATAGCAATAAGCCCTTGTTCATTGATGGTATAGGTTAAAATCGCCACACCACTAGGGTTTTCTATTTCATTCATGGTCAATAATTTAACCAAATGATGGTTAAACTTTGCCATGGATACAGCATCTGCATTTGCTGTATTGCTTAAGGTATTGCCGCCTAAGGCAAACACCTGTAAACTTAACATACCGGTTAAGGTCAGCGCGAGTATATATTTTACCGTTTTCATGATAGAGAAATTTAAGGTTCAAATGTATTATACCTGAGGCTTTGTACGAAACAGGTTTTCAATAGGTTATACCAAAAGACTAGTAATTTTAAAGCAAATGAAAAAATGGACGGCTAACATGCAACTTGTGAAGCAAAAGGCATAGGTATTGATAATATCATTGCAATATAATACCTTGCGGTAATGTCATTTTTATAAATGACAATCATACTTAAAAATTCGCCCCATGCATAAATGGTACAATATAAAAATCATCGCTAATATTTATTTGCTTGCATTAAGTATTTTCTTCTGTTTTAGATTGCTCTTATTTTATTCGGCCTACGATAAAGCAGGCACAGACATGGCCTTAATCCTTGAATCGTTTTGGATCGGAGAACGTTTTGACATTGTGATCAGTGGCTATTTTCTTATTTTGCCCTTCACCCTATTGTCGGTTTTGATAATTTACAACAAAGACAGCGAGCCCTATCAAAAAAGCTTGTTTTACTTTATTTTCATTTTGTTTACCATCGCCTTTTTGATTTGTGCCGTGGATATTCCTTATTTCAATCAGTTCTTTTCAAGGTTTTCGATGAATGCTTTTCAATGGATGGATAACCCCGTGTTTGTTTTTAAAATGATTGCCCAAGAACCAAAATATTATATGGTTTTGCTCCCATTTTTAATCCTAGACGGTTTGTTTTATTGGAGATTAAAAAAAATATTTGGTTTTTCCAGGGATTTCAATCCTCAAAAAACATGGATCAAAACGAGCGTATTTGTGTTCGTACTTCTCCTTATTTTTATTGGCATCAGAGGCCGAGTACAGCAAAAATCACCCATCAGAGTGGGCACTGCTTATTTTTCTGACAATGCATTCTTAAACCAATTGGGTTTAAATCCGGTATTTACCTTGATGAGAAGTTTCTTTGACAGCCTCGACAAAAGAAATCAAAGCATCACTTTAGTCAATGACCAAGAAGCCATTGCCAACGTGCAGCAATACCTACACATCGACAAACCTTACGACCAAAAATCGCCTATTTCGAGGTACGTGAATTATGATACCAGCAAAACGCCTCCTTACAATGTGGTTTTAGTAATCATGGAAAGCATGAGTGCCACTAAAATGGGGCGACAAGGTAATCCTTATGGCCTTACGCCATTTCTAGACAGCCTTGCCAACCATTGTTATTACTTCGAAAACGTATACACGGCGGGCATACACACCTTCAATGGTATTTTTAGTACGCTACACTCTTTTCCAGCACTTTTTAACCAGCATCCGATGAAAGAAATTAACCCTGTGAAATACAATGGCATGGCCAATATTTTAAGAGGCAAAGGCTATTCGACCACCTTTTTATTGACCCATGATGGACAGTTTGACAATGTAGAAGGATTTTTAAGGGGTAATGATTTTGAGACCATCATCTCCCAAGCCAATTATCCTTCATCAGAAGTAAAAACAACCTTAGGGGTGCCCGATGACTATTTGTTTAGGTATTCTATCCCTGTCATCAATACATTACATGCGTCCAAGAAGCCGTTTTTTGTTTCCTTTATGACAGGTTCTGACCATGGGCCATTTTATGTGCCCGAGTATTTTAAACCCAAAAGCGAAGACCGCGCCTTTAAAACCGTGGAATACGCCGATTGGTCATTGCGTAAATTCATCAACATGGCCTCCAAACAAAAATGGTTCGACAATACCATATTTGTTTTTGTAGCCGACCATGGCAATCCTATGAGAATTTTCTATGACATTTCCCTCGATTTCCACCATACGCCTTTCATCATTTATGCGCCTAAAATTTTAAAAGAAAACAAAGTATTTGATTGCATCGGAGGACAAATAGATGTATTCCCAACCGTCATGGGTATCTTAAAACAATCGTATGTAAACAATACCCTAGGGATAGATTTGTTAAGAGAAAAAAGGCCTTATATCTATATCAATGACGATGATAAATTTGGGGTCTTAGACAAAGAGCATTTACTGATTGTGAAAGAAAACAGCCCAAGCAGTTTGTTTAAATACAGAAAATTCAATAAAAAGAATTACAAAAATGCGTATTTGCCTTTGGCGAATGACATGGAAAAATATGCCAAATCAAACATGCAAGTGTTCCAATACATTTCCTTGAAAAACAAAATCAAACAATAATTTTCAGACAGCAGTACTTTGGTACCAGCCATGGTCGGCAATCATTTTTTCTACCTTTTCGTGGACCAAAAACTTGATGGGTTTGTTCTCTTGAATTAAAGAACGAATATAGGTAGCGGAAATATCAAAAAGAGGCACCGTCAAAAAGGTAACTTTAGGATGAGATTTCAGGGCACATGGGGCCGTGTTGGGTCTTGGATATACCAACAATTGGACTTGGTCTAAAATGTCTTCGTAGTCGTTCCATAAATGAAAATGCACCAAATTGTCTTCGCCTAGCAATAATTTAAACGTTTCTCTGGGGTATTGTTGGCGCAAGCGCTGTACCGAATTTACCGTATAATTGGGTTTAGGCAATCCAAATTCTATGGTACATGCTTTGAATAAAGGTTGGGCTTGAATGCTTTCTTCTACCATTTTTAAGCGATCGTTTTCGGACAACAAATCGCTTTCATTTTTAAATGGATTTTGTGGCGAAATCACAAACCATACTTCCTCTGCCAAACCATGGGTAAGTGCTGCTTGCGCAATCACCAAATGGCCATGGTGAATCGGGTTAAAGGATCCAAAAAAAAGAGCAATTTGCATAGGGTATTATTTTAGAAAACAGTCAATCAGGTGTTCGAGACATTGACATGCGGCGACACAAATCCAATATCCATAGAAGCATTGCAAATATATTCATTTTCAAGTGCAAACAATCAATTCAGTCTTGGCTTTTTGCAGCAATCATAGGTTTCTCAGGCCAAGTGCAATTTTATAAAATGTGTCATTCTTCCTTGCCAATTCTAGCATTTATTGTATACTTTTGAATTCAGTAACAAGAAAAATTAAGGTACTTGTTTTGAAAACTGTAATCAAATAATCGTCTAATCTTATGTCCCCCATCAAAACCGCCATTTGTTCTTTTGGAATGTCAGGAGAAGTATTTCATGCCCCCTTGATCAGTGCCAATGCAGGTTTTGAGTTGACAACTATTTTACAAAGAAGCAGTGACAGTGCTTTGGCGACATATCCCAACATAACAATTGTAAAAGATTTTAAGGAGATATTGGAGGATGAAAGCATAGAACTCGTCATCGTCAATACCCCAAATACTTTACATTTCCCCATGGCCAAAGCGGCCTTGGAGGCTGGCAAACATGTGGTGATAGAAAAACCGATTACCCCCAGCAGTGCAGAAGCAGCAATCCTGATTGCCTTGGCCAAAGAGAAAAACCT
>JBEAZU010000051.1:0-9189 GCA_041169945.1 Bacteroidota bacterium | reverse complement strand
AAAAACAAAACACTGTTTGAGCCACACGATTATTTTGTATTTCCAACAGATTTGGGGGCGAGTTTGTTTTGTTTCAGCGTAATGGAGCAAATTTTAGCATTTTTTATACAGTCTTGATTTTCGTTGGTTACTTTTTTCATCAAGGAAAAAAGTGACAAAAATTAGAATGAAAGTAAAGATTAATAAGTAAACGAGTTTTTCAGAAAGCCCTAAATAAATGGCACGCAGATGATACGGATTTGGCGAATTTTCACGGATATATAACGCTATATTTTCAATTTATTCAATTATTTTAATGCGTTTGCCCTGCCCAATAAGGTGTAGAAATGGAGGTGTTAATTGGGTGTTTTTCGGTCCGTATAACACTTTATTCATGTATAACCAAAATTGTTCTACTGCTTCTTCCATTGTTAGCAAAGGCTTTCATTTTAACATTTCCTGAAACGGCAATAGGATTGGTATAGAGGAGGCTTGATGCTGTGGGTTCTTTGCCATCTAAGGTATATCGAATGCTTAAGCCTGGAAATTCAATGTTGGCATTTAAAATACCGTTTTCAATTGTTGCACCAGGGACCGAAATTCTGTATGCCACGCCACCATCAAAATCATTTAACCTAATCAACTCTTTTTGACCAATTGTATTGGCAAATATATTCCAATCTTTGTCAATGGCCTCGTTTCTTGATTTTTCATCAGCGATGGTTGACCATTCAGGTGCCGCAGACCATGCTCTTTCTGCTAAACTAATGATTCTAGGGAATGATAAAAAATCCATCACCTCACTGTTAATCACATTTTCAGACCACAACTGTCCTTGAATCCCTAATATATTGGTTTTGCCCTCTTCGGTTAATACTTCTTTTCCTTTGTATTTCTCTTGGTTAATAAAGTTACCTGCAGCATCATGGTAGGCATTTTTATATAAGTCATAAGGAATAAATTCAAATGGTTTTCTGGTGTCAATATAACCTCCCCAATAATCCCCTAATTCAGCTGGGTCATTGTTATAAGCAAGGTCAAAATACAGATGGGTTACATTCGATAACACCACTTTGTAACCAATGTTGGCTAATTTGTAGGCATTGTCTTCCAAACCACTTCCCCATAAATTGTTCCAAATATAAGGTGTGAAATTTGATTTTACGAAATCAGGATTCACTTCATGTGTATTGCCTGTTTTTTTGAGCGCTATTTCTTCCCAACCAGCTGTTTTGAGTTGGTATTTAGTTAATATTTGGCTTACTTTTTTGAGGAAATACATGGGGAGTTCTGCTGTGGTAGTTAATTCAGTATCGGCTACAAGCAATTGTTTACAAACGGATGATTTTTGCCAAACGCCATTGGGAACCTCATCTCCTCCAATGTGAACACTTGTGATTGACACGTTGGCTTCTTTATACATGGTAACAATTTCTTTGACTACTTCTTCTACAAAATTCAAGGCTGAGGGCTGGCAAATACAAATCACATTGTCATTCCACATTTGAACCGAGGCGTAATTTGATTGGTCGTTTAAGTCTCTTAGTAAATATTTGGTCGCTTCGTTGCTTTTTCCTTCTTTCATATACCGTTCAAATCGTGCATCCATCGCTTTGATTGCTGCTCTTGAATGGCCTGGAACATCTATTTCTGGAATAACTTCAATATGACGTGCATTGGCATATTGAAGTATTTCAATGAAGTCTTCTCTGGTATAATATCCTGAACCATTATTATTTGTCGCATTGTTGGAAGGACCTGAGGAAAAGGAGGGAAGCATGCCTTTTCCGGAGGCATCATGACCTCTTTTTCCGCCAACTTCTGTCAACTCTGGTAATGGTTTAATCTCTAGTCGCCATCCTTCATCGTCTGTCAAATGAAAATGAAATTTGTTGATTTTATAATATGACAATAAATCCAAGTATTTTAATATTGTTTCTTTCTTTTGAAAATTACGTGCGACATCTAGCATCATACCTCTATACTGAAAACGAGGATAATCAAGGATCGCCGTTTCAGTAAGTCTTATTAAATTTGATTTAGTCTTGAAATATTCTACGGGAATTAATGCTTTTAATGTTTGAATACCATAAAACACGCCTGCTTCATCTGTACCTGTAATGGTGATTTTTGCACCTTTGATGTCAAGTTGATACGCTTCATCTCCTGGTTTTAATAGTTTTTCTTTATGTTGGATCGCTCCAATTTGTAAAATGATGGATTTGTCTTTAGCTCTTCCAGTGAGTGGTGTTTGAAATAAGGTATTTAAAAATTTGCTTAAATTTTCTTTTTCGTTTAATAAATTGGGGGATGCAATAATACTAAAACTAGGGTCAAGTAAGGTGATTGCTTTACCAAAAGTACACAGGTTTGGTGATGGAATAAGGGGTAAAAGCTGGTCTTTATTGATTTTTGTGATGGCTTTATGTTGATTGTACAAATAGGCCGGCGTGATGGTTGGTATGGAATCTCCTTTATAACGTTTGTATTGCACTTCTTTTAAAAAGGGTTTGATGACGTAGGGTAACATTGAAGACTTGAGTTCTTTGCCACCATAAGGTTCACTAAATACAATGTATATTCCGGTGGGTGCATCACTTTCATTGATTACCCAATATGACGACATAAAACTTATACTTACACTATCTCCGCCTTTTAATTTAAAACCTGTTAATGGGCTAATTTTAAATAAGTCACCGTTGACATGAGATACAGATACTTTTCCGGTTACCGGTTCATTTTTGAGTTTACGACCAAAGTTGAAATAAATGGCCCAATTAGAGGCATCTAAAACATCCTTACCCTTATTGACCAATACAAATTTTGACTTGAATTTATTTTCATTGTTGACATTGTTTTCTATCATTTCCCATGAAATGCTTAAGTCATTTGCATTGACTACTATTGCCCAACTATTCGTGCTTAAAACCAAACCAAGTAAAATCAAAAACAGGTTCAGGTGTTGTTTAAAGTACTTTGACATTGTGAATAAATTAATCGTACTAAAATGTTTCATATCTTTACGAATTAACGATTTTAAATTAATATTTGCAATAAAATAATATTTTGAAAGTATAGGCGGACTTTTAATGTCCGATTTTTAAGTTGCTAGGCAGGGTTTTGAATTTGATATTGACCTTTATCATGAATTGATTTTGCTGTTTTTAAAACACAACAATAATGCGGTGCACCTCAATAATGCAATGAGATAAATAGGGCTTGTTGAAAAACCTGCTTACCTATTAATCTTTACTTTCATTCCAATTTTAGTCAATTTCCCCTTGATGAAAAAAGTGACCAGCGGAAATAAAGACTCTGCCACGGCGTACGTTTGTATAAAAAATGCTGAAAATTTGCGCCATTACGCTGAAACAAAACAAACTCGCCCCCAAATTGTTGAAAATTCAAAATAATCGTGTAGCTCAAACAAAACGACATTGGTCTAACCACACGGAAATATATGCGCAAAAAAAATCCCTTGACGTTCTGTCAAGGGATTCTCAAAATGATAGGATAGCTCTTAAACTATTTTACCAAGATTGTTCTGCTTCCACGACCATTTGTGGCAAATGCTTTTACCTTCACTACACCTGTCACTGCAACAGGAGCGCTGTATAAAGTGCTTGTTGCCGTTGGTTCAGAACCATCGGTGGTATAGCGTATCGCTAAACCAGGAAAATCAACATTGGCTGTTAGGGTACCATTTTCAATTATTGCACCTGGCACAGAAACCCTATAGGCAACACCACCATTAACGTAGTCTAAACGGGCCAATTCTTTTTGTCCGATGGTATTGGCAAAAATATTCCAATCTTTGTCAATGGCTAGGTTTCTGGTAGATTCGTCTTCGATGGATGCCCAAGTTGGATCTTTAGCCCAAGCCCTTTCAGCCAAGCCAATGATTTTTGGGAATGACAAATATTCCATCATCGCTTGTCCGCTGGTGTTTTCTGTCCATAATTGACCTTGTAAACCTTGTACGTTGGCTTTGCCAGTTGCCGTAAGTCTTTCTTTGCCTGCAAGGGTTGTTTGGTCAATTTTGTCACCCATACGGCTTTCATTAGCACTTTTATAAATGTCCATTGGAATAAATTCGAATGGCTTTTTGGTGCCTACAAACCCACCCCAATAATAGCCAGGCTCTTCTGGAGACCTATTGTATGCCAAATCAAAATACAAGTGGGTTACATTTGACAAAACTACTTTGTAACCAGCATTGGCTAATTTATAGGCATTGTCTTCTGTTCCCCATCCCCAAACATTGTTCCATATATAAGGACTAAAATTCGCAGCTACAAAATCAGTATTCACCACATGGTCTTTACCTACTTTTTTCAATGCAATTTCTTCCCATCCAGCCACTTTTAATTTGTATTTGGCGAGTATTTCGCTCATTTTTTTAAGGAAATACAAAGGCAAATCTTCAGTGACATTTAAGTTAGGATCAGCCTCTAATAATTGTTTACAAACCGCTGATTTTTCCCAAACACCATTAGGTACTTCGTCTCCACCAATATGCAAGGTATAAATTGGCGCATTGGCTTCTTTGTACATGGCCACCATTTCTTTGACCACTTCATCAATGAAATTTAGGGCTGATGGTTGGCAAATACACAAAACATTGTCGTTCCACATTTGCACCGACATGTATTCCGATTGGTCATTCACATCTCTCAATAAAAATTTCGCGGCCTCTGCGGCTTTGCCTGCTTTCATTAATCTTTCGTAACGCACATCCATTGCTTTGATGGCGGCTCTAGAGTGACCTGGAACATCAATTTCTGGAATAACTTCGATATGACGTGCTTTGGCATATTTTAGTATTTCTATAAAATCTTCTCTGGTATAATAACCTGATCCTGTGGATACTGATGGGTCGTTGAATGGGCCCGAAGCATAAGATGGTACCATGCCTTTTCCTGTGGCATCATGACCTCTGTTGCCACCAATTTCTGTTAACTCTGGCAAAGATTTGATTTGAATTCTCCACCCTTCATCATCAGTCAAGTGGAAATGAAATTTGTTTATTTTATAATACGCCAATAAATCAAGGTATTTTATTACCGCTTCTTTCTTTTGAAAATTACGGGCTACATCCAACATCATTCCTCTATAATGAAAACGAGGATAATCGATAATATTCACTTCCGTTAAGGCAATGGTTTTTCCTTTGCTTTTGAATGCTTCTACTGGGAATAATGCTTTTAACGTTTGAATGCCGTAGAATACACCTGCTGCATCGGTACCTGTGATGGTGATTTTGAAGCCTTTGATTTCAAGTTTATAGGCTTCTTCGCCCTTTTTTAAGGTTTTGCCTTGGTGCATAAATTCGCCTATTTGAAGCGTAATATTTTTGTCTTTGGCTTGGCCATTCATTGGCGCAACAAATACTGAATTAAGTAAATTGCTGAGGTACTCTTTTTCATTTGACAAATCTTTGCTCGCCGTAATGCCAAAGGAAGGGTCTAATAAAATGGTTTTATTCCCAATGGCATAATCAACAGGAACAGGAATGACAGGCAAAAGCTTGTCTTTGCTAATTTTAGCAATGTTTTTATTTTGCTCAAATAGTAAAGCTGGTGTTACTTGTGGGGTGTTGTCACCAGAAAATCTTTTGTATTGAGAAGGATTGGCAAAAGGTTTAATGGTATAGTTTTTTAGTAATTCAGGTTTGTTTTCTTTTCCTGAACTAGGCTCATCAAAAACAATGTACAAACCTGCAGGCGCATCACTGTTATTGATGGCCCAATCGGCAGATACATACTCAATGCTAACGCTGTCGCCAGGTTTTAAATTAAATGCAGCAGTAGGGGAAACCTTGAAAAAATCACCATTCACATGGTTGATGCTTACATTGCCAGTTACTGATTCTGCTTTTATCTTTCTACAAAAATTAAAATACAAATTCCAATTTTTACCTTCTAAGGTTTCTTTGCTTTTGTTGATAATGACAAATTTTGATTTAAAATTCGTTTCATTATTTACATTGTTTTCAATTACCTCCCAAGAGATTTTTAAATCTGCACCGCTTGTTGGATTTGCCATCACAACAGTTGACAGGTTTGCCCAAGCAACGAATGCACTTGCGAACAAAACAATTTGTTTTTTCATGATTATAGATGATTAAATGAAATAAAAGGCTAGGCCAATATGTTTTTAAAACATTAACGAAGTAACAGATAAAAATTCTGTGAAACAATTTTTAGTACATTTTGAAGAATATTCTTGGTAGGACAAAAATGAGACATTTTACAAGTGGTTCAATAATAGTGTTGTATGATTTTTTTTGTGGGATGAATTTAGGAATGATGAATGAGAACAGGGATCAGTATTTTTAGGGATGTACCATAAAAAGCACCTCAAAAATTGCTTGATGAGGTGCTTGGGCTATTGTGGAAATGTATATTTGTCTATCTTTTTCTCATAAATAGTTTGGTGAGCATTCCTGCATCCGTTAATCCTGAACAAGTTGATTCAATTTCGTAACCTTCTGACACCAATTTATTAATGGTGTTGATGGTGATGTCACCATTGTCGTCATGGTTTTCTAATGTAAAAGATTTGAATGGAACGAACTCTCGTTTGCCATTGCCATAATGAATATGAATACCCTTTTCTTGATGTGTTGGGAATTCATAGATTTCTACCATGATGTAGGAACCTTGGCTACTGAAGGCTTTTTTGTCTTGAGGTTTAAAAGCCATAATTGAAATTGTTCCAATGGCCAGCATGGCTAATAGGAAATAAACGCTATACTTTTTCATGATTTTTAATTTTTGGGAAAGGATGAAATTTTTAGACTAACAATTAATGCAGCTTAACGCGATTCATTTTTAAAGGTTTACTTATTTCAAAAGTATCTATTATTGATCGCGTATGCTTTTTGTTTGATCATCAATGCTTGATTTTAAAATAGATTAAAATTTTGATAAATGATTTGTACTGAATACCTTGTGCCAAATATTTTAAACAAGTACATCATGCAAGCGAGAACCTTTGGGAGATTAAATTGGCAAGTAAATGGTATTGGCTACGGGATGTGGGGTATGGCAGGTTGGACAGGGGCTGATTTAGCAGAAACTGAAAAAGCCTTAGATGAAGCGGTTAATTTAGGATGTAATTTTTTTGATACCACTTGGGGCTATGGAGAGGGTATGAGTGAGCAAATTTTGGGTCGCTTAATTAAAAGACATCCCGCTACAAAGTTGTATGCTGCAACTAAAATTCCACCTAAGAATTTGGCTTGGCCTTCTAAACCGCACTATCAATTGTCAGATGTTTTTCCTCCTGCACACATTGTTGACTATACAGAGAAAAGCCTTAAAAACCTTCAGCTTGAAACCATTGACCTACAACAGTTTCATGTTTGGGAAGATGCTTGGGCTGAAGATGATTCCTGGAAAAGAACCATTGAAAAACTTAAACAAGAAGGAAAGATTCAAGGTTTTGGATTGAGTGTAAATAGATGGGAACCAAATAATTGTATCGCTGCAGTTCAATCAGGTTTGATTGATGCCATACAAGTAATTTACAATATATTTGACCAAGCTCCTGAAGATAAATTATTCCCTCTATGCGAGGCGTTGAATGTTGCCATTATTGCACGCGTTCCGTTTGATGAAGGGACTTTAACAGGCAATTTGACCAAAGAAACTACTTTTCCTGAAGGCGATTGGAGGAACCTGTATTTTGTACCTGAAAATTTAATGCCTAGCGTCGAGCGCGCGGAACTTTTGAAAACTATTGTGCCAGAAGGCATGACTTTACCAGAGATGGCCTTGAAATTTATTTTAAACCATCCTGCAGTGAGTACTACTATTCCTGGCATGAGGAAAATAAATCATGTGCAATCAAACCTTGCCGCTGGAGAAGGTAATATGTTAACAAATAGTCTATTAACAGCATTGAAAAAACATCGTTGGGATAGAATTCCTACCACTTGGTCGCATTAGGGTTTGAATAAATGATTGTGTTTTAAATCCTCCTAGTTTACTCAATAGGATTTTAGGATAATTATACTTACATTTTGCTGTTATTCTCACAAAGAGATACACTAATATTTACATAAATTTATAATACATTGACATTTAGTGATTTTAACTTAGAGGAAAATTTATTCAATGGCCTTACCGCTATGGGATACAAACTTCCAACTCCTATACAAGAACTTTCCATCCCAATTATTTTAGCCAATAGAGACTTAATTGCTTGTGCTCAAACGGGAACAGGAAAAACAGCGGCGTATTTATTGCCAATTTTACATAAAATTGAAAATACGCCAGAAGCACAACGTCACCTCAATACCTTAATATTAGCGCCTACCAGGGAATTGGCTCAACAAATTGATAATCAAGTAGAAGGTTTTTCTTATTTCACTTCTGTGAGTTCAATTTCTGTTTATGGTGGAGGAGATGGTAATGTTTGGGAGCGTCAAATAAAAGCCTTGAAAGAAGGGGCTGATATCATTATTGCCACCCCAGGACGATTGATTGCTTTGCTTCAAACGGGTGTTGTGAAATTGGATCAATTACAACATTTAATTCTTGATGAAGCTGATAGGATGTTAGACATGGGTTTTTATGATGATATTGTAAAGATTATCAATCATTTGCCTGCGAAAAGACAAACTATTTTGTTCTCTGCGACCATGCCTCCTAAAATCAGGACCTTGGCGAATAAAATTTTAAATGATCCAGAAACAGTCAATATTGCCATTTCTAAACCAGCGGAAGGTATTTTACAACAAGCCTATTTGGTGTATGACAATCAAAAATTAAATTTGGTAAAACACATTTTTGAACAAACCGAGTATCAAAGTGCCATCATATTTGCTTCTACCAAAGAAAGTGTCAAACGTTTAGGACAAGAATTGCAACGGTCAAAATTGACGGTGAAAGCATTCCATTCTGACTTAGAACAAGCCGAAAGAGAATCGATTTTACGTGATTTTAGAAATAAACAAATCCAAGTTTTAATTGGTACCGATATTCTTTCAAGAGGAATAGATGTGGAAGGCATCAGTTTGGTGATGAATTATGATGTACCTCCTGATCCTGAAGATTATATCCATAGGATTGGGCGTACGGCACGTGCGTCTACTACTGGTACTGCCATTACCTTTATCAATGACAAAGACCAACAAAAATTCTTTAGAATCGAAAGCTTGATTGGTAAAGATATTCCTAAATTACCTTTACCTGAATCTTTAGG